>CAYPSF010000024.1:0-37514 GCA_964413165.1 uncultured Bifidobacteriaceae bacterium | reverse complement strand
ACTCGGCCAGCTTTTCCTCGGTTTGCTTGAGGGCGGTGATGTCCTTGGAAATGCCGAAGGTGCCAATGATGTTGCCATCCTTGTCATACCACGGCAGCTTGTTGGTCAGGGACCAATGGGTGACGCCGTCCCCGAACTTCAGCTGGTCGACCTTGCCGATGAGCGGCTGGCCGGAGCGCATGATTTTTTCCTCTTCCTCGGAAATCCGGCGGGCATGGTCGGCGGGATATTGATCGGCATTGGTCAGCCCATCGAGCAGATCCACGTCGGACACCGCAACCTGGCCCTTTTCACCGCCCCGGCGCCGGCTGAGGCGCTCGCGGAGATGCGGCATGTGCTGGAGCGTGTAGAGTGCCTTGGAACGGCTGACCCGGATCAGACGGGATTGGGTGTCCTTGAAATAAATGCGATCGGGGGAGCTTTCCAGCATGGTGCGGAGGAGGTCGCGTTCGTAAGCCAGTTTGTCCTCCGTTTCCTTGAGGGCGCTCACGTCCCGGGAAACGCCGAAGGTGCCAATGATGTTCCCCTCCTTGTCGCGCCAGGGCATCTTGGTGGTAATGATCCAGCTGACCTTGCCGTCGGGCTGGACCGCGCGTTCCAGTTTGCCGATGCTCGGCTGGCCGGTGCGGATGATGGCCTGTTCGTCCTCGTACGCCGGCCGGGCGCGGTCCTCCGCATAAAAGTCAAAGTCCGTCTTGCCCGGCATGTGTTCGGCGAACTGCTCCACGCCGGCCAGATACGCCGGCAGTTTTTCGGGGGCGATGTCCGGGTGCTCGGCGCGATAACGGTTCCGGACAGCCGACAGCGACCGCTCCACCTTCGACCGGCTCACCCGGACGAACCGGGACTCGCGATCCTTGAAGTAGATCGCGTCGGGCAGATTATCCAGCAACGTCTGGAACAGCTCCTGTTCACGAGCCAGCTTGTCCTCCGCCAGTTTATGGTCCGTGATGTCCCGGCCGATGCCCACCAGGCCGATGATTTTGCCATTCTTGCCGCGCAGCGGCAGTTTGCTGGTCAACAGCCAGCGTTTCCGGCCCGCTTTGTTGAAGAAATGCTCCTCCCGGTTGATGACCGGCTCGCCGTGAATCACCTTCTGGTCATCTTCGAAAAATTGTTTGGCCACCTCCGGCGGGAAGAAATCGTAGTCGCTCTTCCCGATGGCGTCGGCCTCGGTTTTGCACCGGAGATTTTTCAGGTCGGCCGGATTGGCCATGGTTTTCCGGCCGGCGGCGTCCTTGGCGTAAATGGCATCCGGCAGGTTATCGATCAGCGTGCGCAACAGGAGCCGTTCCTTGGAAAGTTCGGCCGTGCGCTCGGCGAGCGTCTGCTCGATCTGCCGATGTTCAGTGATATCGCGGGAGATGCCGAACGTCCCGAAAACCCGGCCGGCCCGGTCGCGCAACGGCATCTTGGTGGTGGACACCCAGGTCACCCGGCCATCCGGCCAGGTTTCCTTTTCCTCGATGCCCACCAGCGGCTGGCCGGTCTGCATGACACGTTGTTCGTCGGTCAGCGACTGCTTCGCATGGGCCGGCGCGAAGAAGTCCGCATCCGACTTGCCGAGCGCCAGGCGGGGGTCGGCCAGGCCGAACCGTTTCGCGTGGGCCCGGTTGATCATCACAAACTGGCTGGCTTTGTCCTTGAAATAAATCGAGTCCGGGATGTTGTCCATGAGCAATTCGAGCAGATGCCCGGCCCGGCTGTGTTCCTCCCGGATCAGGTGGCGCTCGCTGGCATTGTGGATCGCTTTGGCCAGCATCGGGCCGGTCAATCCCGGTGTCAGCAGATAATCCTGCGCCCCCTGCGGCATCAGGCTGGCCGCCAGTTTCTCCTGCGCCCGGGTCGCCAACACAATGATCGGGAGCTGCGGCACCACCTCGTGGAGCTTGCGAAACGTCTCCGCGCCCCGGCTGTCCGGCAGCGTCAACGACACCAGCACCAGGCCGACCGGGGAGGCCTTCAGCTGGGCCAACCCCGCCGCCAGCCGGTCGGCACAAATCACCTCAAATTGTTGCTGGCGCAGCAGCCGGAGGCACGCGGGCTGATCGCCGATAAGCAAAACTCTAAAAGGCACGTTGGGCATAGTGTTCCGTGTTGTTGGTTTGCCGGGTTTACCAGCACCTCGCGCGCCAGAACCCCCTGGCAAAGCGTAGTACTTGGCCGCTGCCAGCGGCAGGTCTTCCGGAGATTGGGTCCGGGCGCAAAGGCGGTTCGATTCTGGCCCCGGGGATTCCTTTTTCAAGCCTACAAAATGTTCGCGGCCAGTTCGGCGAGCTCGGACCGTTCGCCCTTCTGCAATTCGATGTGCGCCGCAATGGCCTGGTCCCGGAACCGGCTCACCACATAATTGAACCCGTTCGACGACGAGTCCACGTAGGGGTTGTCAATCTGGTACGGGTCGCCGGTGAAGATGATTTTCGTGCCGCTGCCGACGCGCGTGATGATGGTCTTGGCCTCCAGCGGCGTCAGGTTTTGCGCCTCGTCAATGATCATGAACTGGTTGGCGATGCTGCGGCCGCGGATGTAACTCAGCGCCTCCACGACAATGCTGCCGGAGCGCATGAGGTCGCCGCTGCGACGATGGTCGTGGCCCATGTTGAGGTCGCTCAACATCTCCAGCGCGTCATGGATCGGCTGCATCCACGGCGCGAGTTTTTCCTCAAGCGATCCAGGCAGGAAGCCGAGTTCCTTGCCCATGGAAATCGTCGGGCGCGCCACCACGAGCCGGCGGAATTCGCGGTCGAGCACGGTGCGTTTCAGGCCGGCGGCCATGGCCAGCAGCGTCTTGCCGGTGCCGGCCTTGCCCATGAGGGTGACGAGCTTGACCCGGTCGTCCAGCAGCGAGTCGAAGGCGAAATGCTGTTCGCGGTTGCGGGGCTTGATCCCCCAGATGCCTTCGCGACAGTCGATGATGGGGACCAGCTTCGTGCCGGTGGCGTCCACCTTGGTGAGCGCGGTGCGCTTGGGGTTCGTCTCGTCCGTGAGCGTGCAGTATTCGTTCGGGAAATATTTTTTGCCGCTTTCCAGGTCCAATTCACCGTTGGCGCGGAATGCGGCCATCCTGTCCGTGCTCACCGACATTTCCGCCATGCCGGTGTAAAGGTCGGTGATGAACACGCGGTCGGTCTCATAGTCCTCGGCCAACAGGCCCAGCGCGTCGGCCTTGATGCGCAGGTTGATGTCCTTGCTGACCAGCACCGTGGCATTTTTGGGCTGGGCCTTCTGGATGCTGGCGGCCAAAGACAAAATCCGGTTGTCCACGCTGTTGCCATTGACGTGGCCGTCACCGTTGGCGTGGCCGTTTTTATAAAAGGCGATTTTCAATTTGCCGCCGTTGGGCAGCGTTACGCCTTCGCTCAAGCTGCCCTCGCCGCGGAAACCGTCGAGCATCCGGGAAACCGTGCGCGCATTCTGGCCCAGTTCCGTGGACTCGCGCTTGAAGCGGTCGATTTCTTCGATAACTTCGATGGGAACCAGGACGTGGTTGTCCGCGAAGCTCAGCAGGGAATTGGGATCGTGAAGGAGGACGTTGGTGTCGATAATATAATTTTTCACGCGCTAAAATCAGTGTGTTTGACGGTCTTCATCCGGCGATACCAGGCCTGAATTTGCTTGTGCCGTTCGGGCAGCCGGTAATGGCCGGAGTAGAGAAAATTTTCCAGCATGCCAAACAAATCGAAATCCACGAAACGCGGCCGGTCCTCGAGGATGAACGGCAGGTGCGTCAGCATCATCTCGAACGGCAGCAGGCGCTCCTCCAGTTGCTGGCGCAGGAGTTTCTGGTCCTGGCGCCACTGGTCGAGGCAGCCCCGGCCAAATTTGCGTTCCTTGAACCGCAGATACTGCAACTGGTCGGCGGGCGGCACGTTTTCCTTCCAGTAAATGTCATTGAGCCGGAACGTCGCGCCCTCGATTTCATTTTCAATGCAGCGCCAGAGGATGGACTGGACGTCGCACCATTTGTTGGGAAACAGGCCCAGCTCGAGCTCCTCGTCCAGATACTTGGCAATGACCTGCGAATCTTCATGGATCTCGAAAACCACGGTTTTGCCGTCCCGGATGATGGGGACGCCGTAATAACGCTGCTTGGTGAGTTTCCAGACCAGCGAACGGTCCTGGGCAGGGATGTTGGTGATTTTGAAGCGGACTCCGGCAAATTCCAGGATACGCCGTTGAACGATGCAGAACGGGCTCCAGCGAAACTGAATCAGTTCAATCATGTCAAAAATTCCTCGCGTCTGTGACTGAGGCACTTTAGGCCGCGAACGACGCGGTGACAAGTGGAATTCCAGGGACAATTTCGCCCCCGAAAATTCGCCGCCAACGCTCTTTACACTTTTGCTTTCCGGGACTAAAGTCGCCCCATGGCTTCTGATTACGATGCAACGGAGTTTGTGGACACGGATTTCCAGGCGCATAAATCGCCCTACGGCACGTCCTCAGCCAACGACCCGCTTCGCGCCCCCACGCGCGACGAGGTGGACCGCAAGGTCGTCGAGGCGCAACAAAAACTCGCCGAATTGAAGCGTGCCCAGGAGGACCTGGAACGCGAACGCGCCTCGCTGGAGGAATTGCGCCGGCGCCAGACGGAATTCCAGACCGGCCGGCAGGAAATGATCCATCATCTCACCCGCGGCCTGGGGCTGCTTGAAGAGGCCGAGTTCAACGCCCGGCGGGACGCCGAGCAGATGGTTAAGACGGTCACCGATTTCCGGGATGCCCTCGACAAAATCCAGGGCATCCACGACGAAACGTGGACGAAGGAAAATTTCAGCATTGAACTGACCCGCGGGCTCACCACCGTTGAAAATGCGCGTATGGAATGGAATTCCGCACGGCTCAAATTTCCCGTCCTGGCCGGCGAAGCGAAGGAGGAAGCCGAAGCCGAAAGCGTCCCGGCGCCGGTGGCTTCGCCGTTCGCCAATGCCAGCTTTGGCGAGTTGTGCAAATTCGGCTTCGCGATGACCTGGCCGTTGATGCTGGCGACCCTGATCGCGCTGGCGGTGCTCGTGGCGATCTGGATGGAAATACCGGTGCGCCACTGAAATTTGTCGTATGGGGCACGCGAAGAAAAAAGTTGACCCGATTTCCGACCGCTCGCGCGCCCTCACCGACCAGATTGCCGCGCTCGAAGCCGAAATCAAAAAGCTCGACTCGCAACTTCAGCGTGCCCCGGCACCGAAATTTCGTTCCACCGCCATTCCGCACAGCGTCAGTGTCCCCCGGGCGTCCGAAACGCCGGCACCTCCGCCCCAGCCGGTGCACGAGCCGGTTTTTGAAGAGGTAAACCCCTTGCCGGACACCGAGGAAACCGCCGCGCCCGATCAATTCAACGAACTCGGCGTGCGCAAATACGATCTGCCCGGACTGTTTAATCGCATCCGGAACCATTTCCGCCGCCCGACCACGAACAATCCGCGGTTGGTCGCCTATCTGGCCGCCGGCGGCGTGCATGGCTTGCGCCCGATGCGCTACGAAAAACGCGTCGCCCGCAACCGCTTCATCTGGTTGGTGATTGGCTTGTTGGCCATATTGCTCGGCACCTTTCTGGCCTTCATGCATTTCCATTGAATTCATGGGCCGTAAAAACCAATTCGTCGCGCTGCCGGTTTCCACCCGGGCCGGCCGGTTTGTCGCCCGTTATTCGGTAAAAGGGCTGGCGGAACTGAATTTTCCAGGTCGCGAAGCGCTGGTCGCGCCCAAACGCAGCGAAGGCGGACGCATCCCCACTCAAGTCCGCCACTGGCACCGCGCCACCGAAACCGCGTTGAAGCGAATTCTTGCCGGAAGGGAGCCCAAAAAATTTCCACCGCTGGATCTGGCGGGGACGGCTTTTCAAAAAAGCGTCTGGCAGGCGATGCGGAAAATTTCCATCGGCCAAACGAAAAGCTATGGGGAAATCGCGCGGGCCATTGGCAGGCCGAAGGCGGTCCGGGCCGTGGGCGGCGCCTGCGGGGCGAATCCGGTCCCGGTCCTGGTTCCATGCCACCGCGTGCTCGCAGCGAATGGAAAAATCGGCGGTTTCTCCAGCGGATTGGATTGGAAGCGCGAATTACTGAAGAATGAAGGTATTAAATATTGACGGTTATTTGTGCGAACAAGAGATAATTTAATTGCTGGTGTCCTTTCTGGAAGTTCTAGACAAGTCATTTCTGCGCTTCGCAAAGGAGCGAATGTAAATGCTCGTTATCGAGGGCGAACTATTCTTTTATGGGCAATTCAAGAAGGTCATTTTAACATCATGAAATCGTTGGTTCGTGCTGGGGCCTCATTAGAGGCAAGAGACAGCGAAGGATTCACCCCTCTCGATCAAGCAGTTGGTGAAGGGAATTTTGAAATGGTTCAGTTTCTCCTCAAAGCCGGCGCAAATGTAAATGGTCGTACTTGCAACGGTAGCCCTTTGCACACAGCGTGCGCATGGTGCCGTCTAAAGATTGTAAAAATCCTTTTAGCTCACGAGGCCAATCCTCGTGCTCTAGATGAAGATGGAAACACGCCGGCCGATTCTATCAAACCGACAGGCAGTAGGGTTAGTCGAGCAATTCATAAATTGCTGAAGACTGTAAATTCTTCCTGCGATAAAACCTAATCTGCCACCAGCACAAAACGATCGAGCTTCGGAGAACTTCGTCCCAAACGGACAACTGAAAATAGCCCGGCGTTTCAACGCCGGGTGAAAGCGGCAAAGTCCCAAGTCCCGCAGGGACGGCTGAACTCATTTCCACAAATATCGCGCGTCGTATTCAATGCGGTGTTTATTCAACAACGCCAGGAATTCCTCCTGAAACGTCACCCGTCGGTGATGCTCCTCCTGATTTTTGATGTATTGGATGATTTTATCCAACTGCGATACGCTCACGCTGAACGCGCCGTATTCATCCTGCCAGGCAAACTGGCGCTGGTCGGGAAAGGTTTCGTGAACCCGCTTGGACGAACCTCCTTTGATCAACTGCATGGCTTTTGAAGCCGATACGGTGGCCGGCAGGGAAATCAAGCAGTGGATATGGTCATCCACGCCTCCGATTTCGATGGCCTTCATTTTGTCCTGCCGCGCGATGCCGCCGAGAAATGGCCAGAGCCGTTCGCGTAATTCGGGTCTGATGAACTGCCGACGTTCTTTGGGGCTAAAGACACAATGGAAATAGGAACTGATGTAGGCCATGAAACCCATTCAGCCGTCCCTGCGGGACTTTGGCAATTCCAAATCGTCCCCCGGCGTTGAAACGCCGGGCTATTGTCGGTCGTCGCTCAGCGACTGGGATTCAACCCGCCGTCCGCTGGATGATTTCATGCAGGGTGGTGCGCGGACGGAATTTCACGAAGCGTTCGAGCTTTTTCACCAGCGGCTTACGGCGGCGCATGTCGTCAAAACCCGGGGCGTAGGCCTGGTCATAGGGCACGCGCTGGATTTTTGATTTCGAGCCGAGCGTTTTCACCACGAGCCGCGCCAGTTGCAGGATGCTGGTTTCTTCCGTGCCCCCGACGTTGAAAATTTCCCCGCGCGCTTTTTCGCAATGCTGCAGGCGCGCCAGCGCCTCCACCGCATCGCCCACGTGGCAGAAGCAGCGCGTTTGCGCGCCGTCGCCGAACACCTTCAACGGTTCGCCGGTTTTCGCCGCCCCGATAAAGCGGGGCAACACCATGCCATAGCGGCCGGTCTGGCGCGGACCGACGGTGTTGAACAGCCGGGCGATGATGACCGGCAGCGATTTTTCCCGCGCATACGCCAGCGCCAGGAACTCATCGGTCAGCTTCGAGCAGGCGTAGCTCCAGCGCGATTGCCCGGGCGGGCCGATGAGCAGGTCGTCGTCCTCGCCGAACGCGGGTTTCCGGCTCTTGCCGTAAACCTCGGACGTCGAAGTCAGCAGCAGCGGGGTGGAATTTTTCGCGGCGGCGCGGAGCAGGATCTGGGTTTCGTTGAAGCTGGCTTCGAGCACGTGCAAGGCGGATTTCACCACCAGGTCCACCCCGACGGTAGCCGCCAGGTGAAAAATGAATCCGGCATTGGCGGCCAGCTCCGGCAGTTCGCGGCACGCGGAAATCCTGGACTGGACCACCCGCAGATGCGGATGTGATCTGACCGCGCGCAGGTTGTCCAGCCGGCCGGTGGAAAGATCGTCAATGACCACGACCCCTTGGCCATCCGCCAGCAGCCGCTCGACCAGGTGGGAACCGATGAAGCCGGCGCCGCCGGTGACGAGAACATGTTTCATACGTTAAATCGTTGGATCGTTGAATGGTTGAACCGAAAAACGATTTAACGATTCAACCGTTCAACGATTCAACCACCCGCTTCACTTCAGCGCATCCGCAACGCCTTGCGCCAGCTTTTGTCGGAAGTCGGAACTTTCAATCAGCTTCGCCTCGTGCGGGTTGGACAGATAGCCGCCTTCAACGAGCACGGCGGGATGGCGTTGTCCATGGAGCACGCCGATGAACCGCACGCGGCGCACGCCGCGATCCTCCTCGCCACTCGCGCGCAACAACGCCGTATGCAGGCGCACGGCGAGTTGCAGGTTCGGCGCATCAAAACTGTTGTTGGGAAAATATTGCGACCAGATGTCGGCGTAATCGCGCGTCAAGTTGGACGGCATGCCCGCCGGGGTGGAGCAATAGGTCTCCAGGCCGGCGATTCTTTTATTGCGATCGGGAGTCGAATTGAAATGCAGGCTGATGAACAGGTCCGCGCGGTGCGCCTCGGCAAACTGGACACGATTGGACAAGGCGATATCCACGTCATTGGTGCGGGTCAGAAAAACTTGCCAGCCGTTTGCCGCCAGCAGGGGCGCAAGCCGCAGCGCCCAGTCGAGCGTGAATTCCTTTTCAAATCGCCCGTCCAGAACGCTGGCGGTGCCGACATTCACCCCGCCATGTCCCGGATCGATCACCACCACCCGGTTGCCATAGGCCAGCGGCGGCCCGAACAGCAACGGCTCGAGATTCTTCTGCAAATCCAGGCCGTGAACAAAAATCTGGTCGTCGATCAGTTGCGGCCCGAAACCCAACTGGACTTCCACCCCGTTCCAGGTCGCTTCGCGGCTGCCGATGTCCAAAACCATCGTGCCGTTCGCCGTCCCGATGGCATAGGTGGCCACCGGCGTGTGGGAGAGCAAATGCGGCGGGCCGACCTTGTTTTCGGCCGCCCACCGGTCCAGCGAAGTCCACGTGGTGACCGGCGCGGTGTGGATCGGACTGGTCCGGGCCTGCGGCCGGGATAACCCGGGCGCGGGAAACTGGCCGGCGGCGTTGGGGTTCACCCAGTTCAGCGACGTGGTATCACCCGTCGCGACCGGCGCGGAAATGGTTTCTTCCGGAATGGTGGGCTGGGAAGCACACCCCGCCAGAAGCAACGCCGCGCCGACCACGATGGCTGTTGGTTTGAACACCCGGTCATTGTGCGCATGTGGAAACCGGACTCAAGCTGTTTCCTCATTTGCGGTATCCGGTTGACGATGGGCGCAATGGCGACGACTCGCGCGCAAATCGGGCATCGTAAATCGCAAATTTCCGGCGGTCTTGGTTGTGCTTGCCGCCAGCGAATCGCACCGTCATCATTTGTGAGAGTGAAAATTCTAGTCGCCATCACCGGGGCCAGCGGCGCGCTTTACGCCCAGCGGCTGCTCGACAATCTCGACCCGCACGCCCACGAAATCCACGCCGTGCTGAGCAATTATGCGCAACAGGTCGTCGCCGAAGAATTGCCCGGCGGCCTGCGCCTGGCCGACGGCGTGCAGCTGCACAACGTCAAAAGCATGAACGCGCCGTTCGCCAGCGGCTCAAACCCGCCCGACGCGATGGTGGTGATTCCCTGCACCATGGGCACGATGGGCCGCATCGCGCACGGTTACAGCGAGGACGTGTTGCTGCGCGCGGCGGACGTGGTGTTGAAGGAGCGGAAAAAACTGATCCTGGTCCCGCGCGAGACACCGTTGAGCCTCGTTCACGTCAAAAACATGGAACTGCTGCTGCTGGCCGGCGCGATGATTTTGCCGGCCAATCCGGGTTTTTACGCCGGGCCCAAAACCGTTCAGGACGTCGTGGACACCGTCGTCGCCCGCGTGCTCGACCACCTTGGCGTGCCGAACCAGCTCGCGCCGCGCTGGGCGGAAGAAAAAGAATGAAATGAAGAAAGGAAAACATCCAACATCCAACATCCAACATCCAACGCCCAAAGATCCGGCAGGCGATGTCTGGGTGTTCAATGATGGTGGTAAAGAGAACCGCAAATACGACCTGGAAGGACGACTTCTGGAATTTGCCTCGGCTATCATTGATCTGTCAGAGAAATTGCCCACAACCCGCGCCGGCAATCACGTTGCCGGACAAATTTTGCGTTCCGGCACGTCACCGTATCCAAACCATGGCGAGGCCGAGGACGCCGAATCGCGCGAAGACTTCATCCACAAACTCAAAATCTGCCTCAAGGAATTTCGCGAAACTCGCCGCTGGGCGCGGTTAATCAAACGTAAAGGCTGGGGCAAAGATGATCCGACGCTGCCGTTTGTTTTGTCTGAATCTGATGAACTGATCCGTATATTCTTTTCGAGCATCCAGACCGCGAAGAAAAACTCGCTGGCTGACCGGCGAAAGTCATCCGCACAATATCCATCCGGCAACACAGGCTGAAGATTGGATGTTGGGTGTTCGATGTTGGATGTTGGATGTTGTCTAAACCGAATGATTTCATTAATCAAAAAATGGGGCTCGTTTGTCCGGTTCAGCCACACCGTGTTCGCCCTGCCCTTTGCCCTGGCGGCCATGGTTGTGGCCGCGCGCGACCATCGCGGCTGGCCGGGCGGGCGCACGTTCGGACTGATCCTCGCCGCGATGGTCTGCGCCCGCACCTGTGCGATGGCTTTCAACCGCATCGTGGATCGCAAATTCGACGCGCTGAATCCCCGCACCGCCAACCGCCACCTGCCCGCCGGCCAGGTTTCACTGGCGGGCGCGTTGATGCTCTGGGCGTTCTCGGCCGCCGGCCTGATCGCCGTCAGTCATCTCCTGAACCCGCTCTGTTTTTACCTGTCGCCGGTGGCGCTGGTGGTGATTTGTTTTTATTCGCTGACGAAACGGTTCACGGATTACACGCATGTTTTTCTCGGCCTGGCGCTGGCGTTGGCGCCCGTCGGCGCCTGGCTGGCGGTGAAGGGCGAGTTTGGATTTCAGCCACCACCGGCGAATATTTTTTCCTCGGCTGAAGCCGCTTGGGCTTGGTTTGAATCAATAAGAGTCGGAATACAACCAATTGTTTTAGCATCGGCGGTTGTCCTGTGGCTGGTCGGCTTCGACATCATTTATGCCCTGCAGGATTACGAATTCGACAAAGCGCAGGGGCTGCACTCCCTCGTCGTGGCCTGGGGGCCGAAGAACGCGCTGGCGGCGGCATTTCTTGCGCACCTAATAATGTGCGGGCTGCTGCTGGCGTTCGGACTGCTCTGCCGGTTCCGCCTCGCATATTTCATCGGCTGGATGATCATCGTCGCCTGCCTCGTGCTCGAACACTGGATCGCGCGCCGGCGCAGCCTGAACTGGATCAACCTCGCGTTCTTCCGGCTCAATGCACTGGTAAGCGCGGTATTTTTGATTGTGACCGTCGCCGAAGTGGTGTTTCAAGGCGGGTTCCGCTTGCGCTGATGCCGGCAGGGTCGGGATCCCTGTTGACTCCCGGAATTTATTCTTCTTAATTTATCAGCATGAACCTCCGGTCGGTCCTGCTGGTGTTTTGCCTGGCTGGCAACGCATTGCTGGCGGCTGCTTTGCTCCGGCACGGTTCCAATCCGTCGCCGGCACCGGTTCCCGAAGCAAAAATTCCTGCAACCGCCGATCCGGTTGGACCAACCACTGCCAGCGCCGCCGCCGCGATATCCATCGCGCCATCGTCGGATTTTCAATGGTCACAGCTCGCAGCGCCGGATTTGGCCGTTTATATCACGCGCCTGCGCGCCTTTGGCGTGCCCGAGCCAGTGGTTCGCAACATCATTGTGGGCGCGGTGGAGGCGATCTACCGGCCGAAACGCGGCGCATTGCGACCGCAGAAAAAACCGGACGACGGGAAGTTCTGGGCGCGCCGCAATTTTTACAGCATCGATTCGCAAATGACGAAAGCGCAGCGGGAACAAATGCGCGCCTTGCAGAAGGAAGAGTCGGATCTGATCAAGTCGTTGCTGGGGCCGGACGTCTATCAGCAAATGCAGAAGGACTCCGGCAACCCCGATTGGTCGGACCGTTACTTTGTGTCCATCCCCAAGGATTTGCGCGACAAGGTGCAGGACATTGACGGGCGCATGAGCGAGGCGAAGCAGGAGATTTATGCCGCGACCGACGGTTATTTTGATCAGGGCACCCAGGCTGACCTGCGAGCGGTGGAGAAAAAATTTCACGCCGAGCTGGCGGCCATATTGACGCCCGAACAGCTGCTGGAATGGGACCTGCGCCATTCGGACACGGCGAACCAGTTGAAGAACGATCTTTCGGCCTTTGACCCGAACGAAGCCGAGTTCCGGGCGCTCTTCCAGTATCAGCAAGCCGCGCAGGACTTGAATCCGCAACGCAATCCCGATGACGACCCGCCAGCACCCACCGCCGATGAACGTAAGGCGCGGCAGGAAAAACAAAAGGAACTCGACGCCGGGCTCGCCCAGGCCATTGGCGACGACCGCGCGAAGGAATACAAACTGGAGCAGGATTGGGGATACCGCAACCTCATTGAATCCGGGGTGCCGAAGGATTCCGTAGTCAAGCTCGATGACATGAAAAACCAGGCGCAGGCCGCCGCCCAGAAAGTCCGTGGCGACCCGACGCTTTCCTCCGACCAGCGCGCCCAGGCGTTGAGCGCCATCCGAGCGGAAACACAGAACGACATCAACGCATTACTGGGCGCCAAACCCGGCAAACGATATTTCAACCAGTCCGGCTGGTGGCTCAACAACATCGCCCCGGCTCCCGCCACGCGATGAAAGCGACGCCATTCATCTTTGCCCTTTCCCTCACGGCCAGCGCCGTATTGGCAGTGCTGCTGTTCCGCGCGGATCATCCCTCGCCGGCAAAAACGGGCGAAATGGAAACCGGTGTTTCCTCAACGGCCAACCCGTCCGCCGCCGGGCGGATGAGCGCGTCGGCGGATACTGTCGCCGGGACCGCAGCGGCGGTTTCCTGGCGGGAATTCCAAGTGGAGGATTTGAAGGAATTCATCCGCCGGTTGCGGGCGGCGGGTTGTCCGGAAGACACGATTGAGGATTTGGTCATTGCCGAGGTAAACCGCCGTTACGCCCCGAAGCTGCGCGCTTTATGGCCGGAGGATTTTCTCCAAAACGATTATTGGAAGCCCTACCAGGCGACTTATGATGCGGCCAAAGTGAAGAAAAACCGGGAACGCGCACGACAGCAACAGGCACTGCAAAAGGAAAAAACCGCGCTGCTGGTGGAACTGTTTGGGGTGGATGTTGAAAAACAACGGCGAAAGGAGGAAGGCCTGGATTACGAGGGTTGGAACCCGAATGGCAATCTGGCCTTTCTGCCGGAATCCAAACGCGACGCCGTGCAACAATATCTCGATGATTTTCAGGACAAGGAGCAGGAATTTTATGCCCGCACCCGGGGCAACTGGGATGCCGATGCGCGCGCCGAGCAGAAAAAACTCGAGCAGGAAAAACTGGCCGGCCTCGCACGGTTCCTCACGCCGGAGGAATTGCGGGAATATGAACTGCGCAATTCGCAGATGGCGTCACAAATTTCATCCGATCTCCGCGGGGTTTCGCTCACGCGCGAGCAATACGAGGCGCTCTTCGACATCCGCAAAAAATATGGCGACAGCATTTACAACTGGTCCGATGCCGCCAACGACCCCGACACCATCAAGCAAATCGAGCAGAACAAAAAAAACCTGCAGGCCGACCTCGCCGTCGCGCTGGGTGCGGACAAGGAGCAGGAAATGGAGCGGGCGCAGGACTATAATTACCAGCAACTGGCCGGACTCGCCAGGCGCAACGACTTGCCCCCGGACACCGCGCCGAAAATTTATGATTTCAAGCAGGCGGCCGAAAAGGCGGTGCAGGTTGTGCGTTCGAATACCAGCCTGGCTCCGGACCAACAGCAGGCCGCCCTCGCCCAAATCCGCGCCGAAACGGAACAGTCCGTCAAAACCCTGCTCGGCGATAAACTTTACAAGCGCTACCTCAATGGCGGGGGCTGGTGGCTGAACAACCTTGCTCATCCGCCATCAAAATAGCGGATCCGGAACGTCCCGGCGGCGAAAATGAGGGTGTAACATTTGTCGGGATTTGCTTCTGAGATGGGTGTATGAGTGAAACCAAAGTGATCCCGCCCGACAGTCCGAAATGCCCGCAATGCGGCAACCCGCTGCCGACCGGCGCTTTGGCCGGGCTTTGCCCCGCCTGCCTCCTGAAGCAGGGCGCGGCCGACGAAACCGCCACGGGCGGCCAATCGCCGCCCTTCCAGCCGCTGCCCGCTGCGGAACTGGCCGCGAAATTTCCCCAGCTCGAAATCCTGGAACTCATCGGCAAGGGCGGCATGGGTGCGGTTTACAAGGCGCGGCAAAAGGAGTTGGACCGCATTGTGGCGCTCAAAATTCTTCCGCCCGGCATCGGCCAGGACGCCGCATTCGCCGGCCGCTTCGCGCGCGAAGCCAAGGCGCTCGCGAAGCTGAATCATCCCGGCATCGTCACCCTGTACGAGTTCGGCCAGGCCAACGGCCTTTTTTTCTTCCTGATGGAATTCGTGGATGGCGTGAACCTGCGGCAACTGTTGCACAACGGACGCATTGCTCCGCGCGAGGCGCTGGCCATCGTTCCGCAAATCTGCGACGCGCTGCAATTCGCTCACGACCAGGGCATCGTCCACCGCGACATCAAGCCGGAAAACATCCTGCTCGACCGCCGCGGACGGGTGAAGGTGGCGGACTTTGGGCTGGCCAAACTGGTGGGAGCCGAAAACGAACCGGCCGCCGACGGAGGGGCAACCGCCGGTTCACCCGTGTTGACCGCTGCCGGCAAAGTCATGGGCACGCCGAATTACATGGCGCCCGAACAGGTGGAACATCCCGACGAGGTGGATCACCGGGCGGACATTTACGCGCTGGGCGTGGTGTTTTACCAGATGCTCACCGGCGAGCTGCCGGGCAAACGCATCGAACCGCCGTCAGCGAAAGTCCAGGTTGACGTGCGGCTGGACGAAGTCGTCTTGCGCGCTTTGGAAAAGAAACCGGAACTTCGCTACCAGCAGGTCAGCGAAGTGAAAACCCTGGTGGAAACCATCGTCAGTTCGGGGAACGCTGCCCCGCCGGCTGCCGATTGGGCAGGCGGCCCCGCGGCAGGCAAATCAAATCCCCTGCCCGCCGTCGAATCCTGGCTGGCGCTGATGGACGGCGGAAATTACGCCCGGAGCTGGGATACGGCCGCGAAGTATTTTCAACGCGCTATTTCAAAAGCAGAATGGACCGAGCGACTCGACGTCACTCGCACACCTCTAGGTAAAGTGTTTTCCCGTAAGTTGAGAACCGTGTCGCGGCTTTTTTCCCGCGTCACCGTGAAATTCGACACGGTGTTTGCCGGCTTGAAAGCCGCCGTCGAGACCGTCACTTTTTCCCGCGAACGCGACGGCCAATGGCGCGCGATCGGTTATCTGATTCTGCCGGCTTACGCGGAAACAACGCGATTGCGGTCGCGGGGCAAATGGGCGCTGCTTTTTTCTGGTTTGAGCGGCGTGCTGGGCATTGCGGCATTTTGTTTCTGGCCAAAGCCGCCGGATTTTTTGGTTTGGTCCATTCTCGCGGCCGCATTGATTGGCCTGACGGATGGCCTTCGCGCCCGCCAACATTGTTCCGGCAGACGCGCCATCGCCATCGGTGGAGTCAACCTGGCAATCTGGTTTACCATTTTGGCTGTTCTCAATTTCCGCCCGGCCAACACCTTCTCCATCGGCCAAACCTGGTTCCCCAAAGGCGATTCCATCGAAATCACCTCCGTAAAGCGGACCCCGGAACGGATGGTGGTCAAAGGCCACTACAACCTCGTCAGCACCGATCGCGCACAACTGGCGCTTTATATCACGAGCAGTTTGACGAACAACGCCCCCGACGATCCACGTCAGCGGATGCAAATTTCCAAAGGTAGCGGAGATTTTGAACTGACGCATCCGCATGTTCATCCGGGATTGCCGCATGTCTCGATGTATGCCCATGGCGCATCCTTCGCCGCCGCCTATTTTGGCAACGAAGCCGAAGCCCGGGAAGAGAGAGAGGCGAAATGGATCTCGGGTCCGCCGGCCTCCGCGGAAACGTGGTCGCCCACGCTGGCACCGGGGGAGAAACCTGATTTGGCGAAAATCCGGAACGAGGTGAAAACCCTGATGGAACAGGGTCACTATGAGGAGGCCTTGCAACGGCAGATCTGGTATTTCAATCATGCGTTGCAGTATGGGGAGGTTAATCCGGTCCGCTTGTCCTTCGGCATTATGAGCTGGGCCGAACTGGGCCGGCGGTATCCCAAAGCGAAACAGGCGTTGCTGGAAATCCGTGACCAGGACGCGCGGAAATTTTCCGCGGGCGACGGCTACTTTGATTTGTTCCAGGAAGTGGCGGACATCAACCGCGAATTGCGGGATGAAGACGCAACGTATGCCCTGTTCAAGGAAATCCAGCAGCAAGACCCGGCGCTGGCACAACATTGTTATTTCGTGGCAGAAAGCCTGCTGGTCCAGAAAGGCGACTACGCGACCTGCCTGAAATACATGGGGGACCCGCAATTCCGATTCGAGAGTGCCCGCAGCGGTTATGAGATGGAGCTGGGAAGCCAAAAACGCATGGCCGAGGCGCGGCAAATGGCGGAAACTAACCAGACCAACGGTGCACCTCACCGGCCACTCCGCCTCGGCACGTCGGCGGTGATGAAGAAGTCCGCCGACGACCGGTTCGTGGGGCAGGTAAGTCAGTTGATCAAGATCCTCGTGGCTACCGGGCACAAAGCGGAGGCGGAAAGCATCCGCGACCACGCCGTGACCGTTCTGGATGACCCGCGCCTGCGCTCCGTCGTCAGCGACGCGGAAGCAGGGAGGCCCATGGCCGAGATTTCACCTCAACCCGCACCCGCTCAGGGCTCAACCCATTTCGCCACCCGGCTCACCCAGATTATTCGTCGGGCCCCGGATTCAGCCGGCAGTAATTCCAGTCCTGGTGCAACCGCCGGCGAAATTGATCCGGCTACGGGTCTTCCCACTTCCATCGGGCATGCGCTCATCGACCCAAACACCGGGCTCCCGACCTCTCCCGGCGGCACGACAATCGATCCCACCACCGGGCTTCCCGCTACCGTTCATAACACCAGCATCATTGACCCGGTCACCGGGCTCCCGATGCCTGAACTAGAATTCCGGCTGGTCGCCATCGATGACGACACCGGCACGCCGGCCGACGAATTGGCGGATCCCAACGACCGTACCGGGCAGACCAAGTTGCGCATCTTGAAGGAAGTGTTGCTGGACAGTTCCGCCGTCGCCAGCGCCAGCCTCGAACCGGGTTCATCCGAAAGCAAAAACATCAGCATTGTGCTCAAGCCCGATGCCGTGCAGAGATTTTCGGACCTCACTGCCGCCAACCTCGGCCGCCGGCTGGCCATCGTCTGGCGCGGGCGCGTGTTGAGTGCACCGGTGATCAAGACCAGAATCACCGGCCCGGCGGTCTCGGTGACCGGGAAAATGAGCGATGCCGAATGTCGGGTATTGCTCGATTTGTTGAACTTCAGGCCCGCATCCGCCGGAACTGGCCACTCAACCGGGCCCGCGAATATGTTGCCGGCCGCGAAACCATCCTCAACTCGGGCCGCCTCCGTGGTGGAACAAATCCAGGCCGCATTCGACGAAATGAACGGTATCAAGGACACCGCGCCGGGAAGACAATATGAACTGGAAGTCGGCGGCAAAAAGGAACTCGGGATGGGGGACGATTTTCTGCGGCGCCGGACCGGGCCGGAGATACTCGCGAGCGGTTTGAGTTCCGGCTGCGGCGATTATGCCATCGCGTTCGTTCATTTGATGGCGCAACGCGGCCTGCAAACGCTCTTCATTGATTCCGCGGAAATCTCCTTGAGTGCGCTGGCGTATCATTTCTCCGGCCACGTCGTCGTCGCCGTCCGGGATGACGCTAACCAAAGATGGCTGCTGACCGACCCATCCAGCAAACGCATTATCTCGAATCACTGGTCTCCCGGTGAAAAAACCATTTACGGGGAACGCTATTGGATTGGTTACTGCGGTCCGTTGGATAAATATCCCGCACACACTCCGGAAGAGCTGAAGGAATTTTTGGGCAAAACGCTGGCGGGCGTCCCAAAGGATTTTTGGAACCAACACATTTTCAAATTCAATTTCAAAGTTGATCCTTCGCTCATCGGGGATGCGGGGAAACTGCTCGCCCCGAATGTTCCCGGCCTGGCCAAAAATCAGGACGACGCGCTGGCCAGATTCGACATCCATCCCGAAAAGGAAATCAACGTCCTGCTCGTCAAGGGCGCTGACGACAGCTACGGGACGTTGACGCATTCGGAAGAACGCGGCTGGGTCGGCACAGTGGGTCTGCAATCCGCGTGCAGCCTGGGCTTCCTGACTTATATGCAAAACAAAGTGGCGGACGAGTCGCGGCAGAACCGATAACCGATTTGACTTCCGAAACCTCTACACCGTCCACGGGGACGCCGGGCGATATCTTCGCCACGACGCACTGGACGGTCGTGCTCGCCGCCGGCCGGCGTTCCACGCCGCAATCCGACCGGGCGCTGGAGGAACTGTGCCGCGCCTATTGGTTCCCGCTCTATGCCTACGTCCGCCGCCGCGGCCACACGAAGGAGGACGCCGAGGACCTGACCCAGGCCTTCTTCGCGCGGTTTCTCGAAAAAAATTATCTCGCCGGCCTGAGTGCCGAACGCGGCCGGTTCCGCGCCTTCCTGCTCGCGTCATTGAAACATTTCCTCGCCAACGAATGGGACAAATCGCAGCGCCAGAAACGCGGCGGCGGCGTGATGCCGCTGTCCCTTGACTGGCAGACCGCCGACACCCAGTTCCAAATCGCCGCCACCGCCGAACCGAGTCCCGACAAGACATTCGACCGCGAGTGGGCCGTGGCCCTGCTCGCCAAAGTCATCGAAAGGCTCCAGGCCGGTTGCGAAGCGGACGGCCAGGGAAAACAGTTCGCGGAATTGAAAGTTTTTCTCACCGCCGGCAAAGGCGTGCTGGCCCATGCGGACGCGGCCAGGACCCTGGGCATGGACGAAGGTGCAGTGCGGGTGGCCGTGCACCGGCTGCGGAAACAGTACCGGCAATTGCTCCGGGATGAAATCGCGCAGACCCTCGCCGATGCGGCGGATGTGGACGAGGAAATGCGCGCCTTGTTCGGCGCATTTGCGTAAAGAACCCCGGCCTTTCCCGTGCCCAGCATAAATCTCTTGACAGGCAGTGTACTACTAGGCATAGTAGTGCTATGCTTTCAAAAGATCTGGTGGCCGCCTCGACCGTACCATTGGTGTTGTCGGTATTGACGCAAGGTGAGAGTTACGGCTACGAACTCATCCAGCGGGTGCGGGAGTTGTCCGGCAATCGAATCGCCTGGACCGAGGGCATGCTTTACCCTGTGTTGCACTGGATGGAGAATGAGGATTTGGTCGAGTCTGAATGGCGCGAGGCCGAAACCGGCCGGAAACGAAAGTACTACCGTCTGCGCAAGCAGGGCCGCAAAGCCCTCCTGGATGAACAACAACAATGGCTCACCGTCCACGAAACATTGACGAAGTTATGGAAAACCCAACCCCGTTCGACCTGAACCATGCGATTCAACAGTGGCGCGAAAACCTCGGCCAATCGCCTGCCTTCCGCGGCGAAAATCTCAACGAGCTCGAGTCTCACCTGTGCGATTCCACCGCCGCCTGGCAGACTCGCGGGCTGTCCGCCGAAGAAGCATTCATGGTCGCGGTGAACCGGATCGGTAAAGGCGGCGCGCTTGAATCAGAATTCGGCAAGGTAAACGGGACGGCAGTTTGGCTGGACCGGTTTTTCTGGATGTTGATTGGCTATCAGGTCTGGGCTCTTATTTCGGGCATCATCGGCCTTATCACCCGCAACGCCCTGTTCTTCGGGTTGAATGGCACGGGTTACGACTTCAAAGCACACGGCAACACCCTTACCGTGACCTTGCTTACGCTGGCATATCTGGCCGGATTTGCCTGCAACCTGGCGCTCTGCTGGTGGTTGTTTTACCGAAAAGGACAACGATTCGGCCGGTGGTTGGGCAGGCTGCTGCATAGCCGGACCACCTGGCTCCTGACCTACGGTGCGCTTTACCTGCTTCCGCTCTCCATCCTCCTGATTGGTTGGGGAACTCAGGCTCTGCTGTTTAAATCCTTTAGTCGGGAAAAACTTGGCGAGATTGCCTTTTCCCTCAGTCTCTCCTCCGTCATCTCCGGTTTGATTACAACCGCCGTCCTAGTCGGGCTCACCTTGTTCCTGGCCCGCAAACGTCTTCGCGTGGGCCAGTCATAACAACCACCTCTTTGAACCAGCCAAGCATTGGAGCGCCGGCCCGGCGGGCCGGGGCAGAGACGGGCGCTCCATTGGCAGATTCTCCCATATTTGCCTTGTCCATTGAAAGTTGCTTTAATCTGCCGACGATGCAAACAAACCGGCCTGCCCATTGTTTCGAGCGCGGAACAGGAGTGCCGTTTCCAACCGGTTTCTCGCAATGAACGATCTGCAGAAATTGCGTCTGGTGCTCGGCGGTTTCATCGTCGCGCTGATTCTTAGCGGCGCCACCGCTTTCCCGCTGCAACGGGAACTGGACTTCCTGGCGTCGTTCGTCAATCCGGACGGGCCGCACTCCGGCCTGGGTTTCTGGATTCTGACCGTCCGTGATGGGCTCCACGAATCCTATGCCCGGTACCCGTGGCTGGCTTACGGCACGGATTGGCTGGCGTTTGCCCACATTGTCATCGCCGTATTTTTTCTCGGCCCGCTCATCGACCCGGTCCGCAATGTCTGGGTAATGAAAGCCGGCCTGATCGCTTGCGTGCTCGTCATTGCCCTGGCGATGATTTGCGGCCCCATCCGGCAAATCCCGCTCGGCTGGCGCCTGATTGATTGCTCTTTCGGTATATTGGGGTTTGTGCCACTGTATTATTGTTTAAGGCTGGCAAGACGATTGGAAAAAAACGTCAATCCCAACCAATGAATTTCTTCGTTCAACACAGCGGGCTGCGCGACGTGTACGACAAGGTCGCCGCCGGCGAACGTATTTCCGAGGCCGACGCGCTCCGGTTGTTTGAATCCAAGGATTTAAATGCCGTCGGCGCCATCGCCGACCTGGCCTGCCAGAAAAAAGTTGGCAACCGCGCCAGCTACATCATCAATCGCTACGTCAATTACTCCAACTATTGCATCCTGTCGTGCCAGTTCTGTTCGTTTGCGCGCAAGAAACGCGACGCCGACGGCTTCGAGCTTACCACCGAACAGGTTGTCGCCAAAGCGCGGGAAGCCCTGAAACTCGGCATCACCGAACTGCATATTGTCGGCGGACTGCATCCGTCGCTGCCGTTCAGTTATTACACCGACATGCTCAAAGCGCTACGGGCGCTGGACTCCGGTAGCCGCCGAGGTAGCGACGCGGACCAGTCGCAAGCCACGGACAATCCGCCTTCTCACGTCGGCGGCTACGAAAAAACTTCGTCGCGGTTGCATCTCAAATGTTTCACGGCGATTGAAATCCTGCACCTCGCCTGGCTCGCCAAAAAATCGGTTGAACAAACCTTGATTGAACTGAAGGCTGCCGGACTCGATTCGCTTACCGGCGGCGGCGCGGAAATCTTCCGCAAGGAAGTCCGCTCGGCCATCGCCAAAGGCAAGGAATCGCCGGAGGAATACCTGGACGTGCATCGCACCTGGCACAAGCTAGGTGGGCGCAGCACCTGCACGATGCTTTATGGCCACGTCGAATCGCTGGCCGACCGCGTGGATCATCTGCGCCAATTGCGGGCGTTGCAGGACGAGACGCACGGCTACGTGGGTTTCGTGCCGTTGCCGTACCAGCCGGAGGACAATGATATTCCAGTGGAAAATCCGCCGACCGGTTTCGACGCGCTGCGCACGATTGCCGTAAGCCGCATCTACCTCGACAATTTCGACCACATCACCGCGTACTGGGTGGGCATGGGCCTGAAAATGGCGCAGGTGGCGTTGAGTTACGGCGCGGACGACCTGCACGGCACGATCATCGAGGAACACATTTTTCACATGGCCGGCGCGACCTCGCCGCAATTGCAAACCGAGGCCGACATGATCAAAGCCATCCGCGAAGCCGGCCGTACCCCGGTGCAGCGCAACACCTTCTACGAACCGATCAAAGTCCTGGAGAACCCGCCGGAACCCGCCGCCAACGAAAATTCAGTGCGTTCCAAGATGCTGGAGGATAATCTGGCGACGGCATGACGCAAGACGCTCCGAAATTCCGCATCGGCTCGGTGCAATACTTCAACGCCGTGCCACTCACCCGCGGCATCGAGAGCGAAATCATCCTCGCCACGCCCGCCCGGCTCGCTGAAATGCTCCGGCACGACGAACTCGACGCCGCGCTCGTCAGCGTCACCGAAGTTTTGCTCAATGACCGTTACGACATTCTCGACGGCGTGGCCATCGCCTCGCTGGGCGAGGTATACAGCGTGTTGCTGGCGCACTGCGTGCCGCTGGAGAGCATCCGGGAAGTTTTTTGCGACCCGGCCTCGCTCACCAGCGTGAACCTGTTGAAGGTCCTGCTGGCCGAACGCGGCATCCAGCCGGAATTCAAGCCGTTGACCGACTACGCCACCGCCGCGCAACGCGATGCCGTGCTGCTGATCGGCGATCGGGCGATTGATTTTCAACGCGCCACGCACGTGCACGAAATTTTCGATCTCGGCACCGCCTGGTACGAACTGACCAACCTGCCGTTTGTTTATGCCGTGTGGGCGTTGCGCCGCGGCATCGAAAACAAGGCCCTGCGCATCGAGTTGCGACAGGCGAAGCAATTCGGCCTGGAAACGCTGGATTACCTCATCGAAACCCGCGAGGAATACGACGAAGATTTCCGCCGGGACTACCTCGGCTGGCACATGCACTATCACCTGGCCTCGGACGAGAAGCGCGGCATGGCGAAGTTCGCTGAGCTGTTGCAAAAGCACGGGCTCGGCCCGGTCTACGAGCCAAAGTTTGTGAGTTGAATATGAATTGTCCGGTGTGCAAAACCAAAACGTTGGCAGCCTGCGAGTTGAATCCGGATCTCATCTCACGGAAATGCGACACCTGTGGCGGCCAATGGATCAGTTCTTTCGAGTTCTGGCGATGGTTCGAAAGTCATCGCACGCAACATCTGGAAACCCAGGCGGCTTACGCCCTCAACGCGGCGAGCAACGAAACCAGGTCGGTTAAAACCTGCCCCGAGTGCGGACACATCCTGGTCAAATACAAGGTCGGTCACTCGCTGAACTTTTCCCTGGACCGCTGCGGGAACTGCGGCGGAACCTGGTTCGACCGGAACGAATGGGAAATTTTGCAAAGCAGTGAACTGCGAGACAAAATCCATCTCATCTATTCCGCTGCCTGGCAACAACAAGTCCGGAAGGAAGACCGCGTCCGGCATCTGCAAAAACTGTTCGCTGAAAGAATTGGTGAAAAGGACTTCGGCGAAATCCGTCGAATCAAGGAATGGCTGGACACGCATCCTCACCGGCAAGTGCTTCGCGCCTTCCTGGACAGCGACGAACTTTAACCATTCTGCTGTTCCAGCTTCGCCAGCGTCTCCGGGTCGCGCACGTCCACCCAGCGACCCTCGATTTCCAGTCCCGCCAGCTTCTGCCCGGCGGCAATCATGGCGCTGATGGCGTCGGTGAGTTCATATTCGCCGCGCGGCGATTTTTGCAGTTTGGCCGTAAAATCGAATAACGACGGGCGGAAGATATAAATACCCGCGTTGTACCACGCCGGGGCGCCCGGCTGGAGCCAGCCCTCGCGGCACAATTGCTCGACCTGCTCCGGCGACGGCTTTTCCACCAGCCGTTTCAGGCAGAATTGGTCGTCGAAGAAATTCAGCCCGCCCTTGGTCACGTCCTCGCCGCGGGTGACGGTGACGACGCCCGCGAAATCGCCCTCCTCAAAACGCCGCAACATTTGCAGATACGTCGCGCGCGGGACGAGGATGTCGCCGTAGGTCAGCAGAAAGGGCGAATGGCCGATGAAACTTTTGGCCAGTTCCGGCGCCTTGCCGGTGCCGTCCTGGACGACCTGCCGGCCGGTGGCGATGCGCGCGCCCCATTCCGAGCCGTCGCCGAAATGGGTTTCGATGACCTCCGCGCGAAAGCCGGTGATGATGAAGATGTCGCGGATGCCGGCGGCCAGGATGCCGGTGACGATATGTTCGAGGATGGGCTTGCCCTGGTGGCGGAGCATGGGCTTGGGCAGGCGGTTGGTGAGTTCCCGCATGCGCGTGCCCTTGCCGGCGGCCAGAATGACGGCTTTCATTTCCGCCACAGATGAACACAGATGGACACGGATGAAAAAGAAAATTTCAAAATGAACCCAAGGGTTTATCCTCGACAAGACCCACAACGCACTCGAGAGTGACGGCCAAACATGACACCATGCGTGTTTTAATGTTAATCCTTGGCCTTGTTTTGGGCCTTCCAAAAATCCCGGCTCAAGAAGTATTAAGCATCACCTGGCCAACGAAACATGCTTCTCCACCGGTGGTCTTCCAAAAGCCGGCCTCGGACTTCCTGCCTGCTTTTCGTTTCGGACTGTCAATCCTGCCCGAGTCGAATGTTGTTTCATTGGCGTTCAGTCAGCCCTCTTTCCTTGGCCTTTCCCAGCAGGACGCCACCAACCTCCAGTCACTTTTTGAAAAGCGCTATCAATCGATCCAGAATGACCCAGTCTTCCGCGAAGTGGCTTCGGTTTTGCCTTATTGCTATGCAGAACGGACTCCCACGCAAGGGCTGGCCCTGGTTTATCGACCAAGGAAGCTGGACACCAATACTCCTTGTCTCGTTTTTCTCCACGGTTATGGCGGCAGCTTTCTCTGGTCACAACAATTGCTCGCAGAGGCTTTTCCGGGTTGCCTCATCATCTGTCCCGCGTATGGAAACAGTTCGGCTTTGATGCCACCAGCCTACCTTTCCGAATGTCTGGATGCCGTTGAACAAAAATTGGGAGGCAAAATTTATCGTCCCACATTGATTGGACTTTCCGCAGGAGGTTTTGGCGCCGCACGAATTTTTACCCAATCACCGAACCGATTTGTCCGTCTCATTGTATTGGCGGCTTATCCACCGGAAGAAACCTTGGCTCATTTTGACAAAAACATGTCGGTGTATTTTCTGGTCGGCGCGCGTGAATCCTACGTGCAGTCCGGTTTCTTTGGACGTTCCATGCAATCAATTCGCCCGCGGGTGGCAAAACTTGAAGTCCATACGGTCCCCGATGCCGATCATTTCTTCCTGCTCGCCCAAAGGCCAGAAACACTCAAAATTCTACGCTCCTGGCTTGAGACTCCGACATCGCCGGGTGCAAAAAATTAATTTTACGCATCAAAACTTCGTCAGCTTCTCCAGTTCCTTCATGCGGTGGTCAATGTCGGCGCGCTTGATTTTGGTGGTGCGCGTCAGGCCGAAACCTTCGCAGCAGAACGACGCCGTAACACTGCCGTAAATCATCGCCCGCCGGATGTGGGCGTCAATCGAACCTTTTGCCGTGGCGAGATAACCCATCATGCCGCCCACAAACGAATCGCCCGCGCCGGTCGGGTCCACCACCTCGGGCAGCGGATACGCCGGGCAGAGGAAGAATCCCTTCGGCCCGGACAGGATCGAGCCGTGCGACCCTTTTTTGATGATCACGTACTTCGGCCCAAGCTTATGGATCTTTTTCAACGCGGCGAACATGTTGTCTTCCTTGGTCAACTGGTGCGCTTCGCCGTCATTGAGCACGAAGCCGTCAAGCCGTGGGATCAATTTCAACAGGTCGTTCAGCGCAATGTTCAGCCACAGGTCCATCGTGTCGGCCACGACAAATTTCGGCCGGCGCATCTGGTCGAGCACGTGATGCTGGAGGGCGGGCGCGATGTTGGCCAGCAGCACAAACGGCGTATTCTGATGCGCCTTCGGCAGCATGGGCGTGAAGGTCTCGAACACGCCCAACTCGGTCAGCAACGTGCGACGATTATTCATGTTCGCCTCATATTCGCCCGACCAGTGGAACGTCTTGCCCGGCAGTACCTGCAGGCCGGCGAGGTCGATTTTATGGCGGCGATAAAGCTCGAGGTATTTTTTGGGGAAATCGTCGCCCACGATGCCGATCAGTTTGACCGGGCTGAAAAAGCTCGCGGCCACGGCGGCGTGGCTGGCCGAACCGCCCAGCAGGCGCGGATTCTCCGCGTGGGGAGTTTTGATGGAATCGAGTGCGGTGGAACCGACAATCAGAACGCTCATTTATTTTTGGGAAGGGAAGTTGGGAGTTTGGAGTTGGGGAAACAAAAAATTCAGTAACCGCCTTTGCCCTTCTGGATGAGTTCGATTTCGTAGCCTTCCGGCGCGTCGATGAAGGCGAATACCGTGCCGCTGGAGGTGGTCATCGGGCCGTCGGAATACTTCAGCCCGTGTTGGGCGAGGTGTTTGCCGAATTCCTCCAGGTTGTCCACTTCAAAGGCGAGGTGGGTCAGGTCGGGTTGCACCTGGACCGGTTCGCTGCCGGGGAAATGGCAAATCTCAATTTCTTCCTGGCCGCCCGGCGCTTTGAGAAAGACGAGTTCCGAACCGCGCGGCGACTTGTGCCGCTTGATTTCCTGCAGGCCCAGCACGTCGCGATAAAACCGGATCGTGCGTTCCAGATCATTCACGCGGTAGCGCGTGTGCAGCAGTTTGTTGACCTTGCTCATGCGCGAAATTTACCAATCCAAAGTCCAAAGTCCAACGTCCAATGTCGCGGCGCATTGTTTGACTTTGGGCTTTAGACTTTGGGCTTTAGACTTTAGACTTGGATGTATGGGCAAACGCCGTGAAGCGCGCGAACGCGCTGTGCAATTCTTGTTCCAGCACGATTTGAACCCGCCGGAAAATCTGGACGGGGCGCTCAATGAATTCTGGGACACGCAGCGCGCAGCGGCCATCGCCGAGGAAAAAGGCCCGGCCAACTGGGGCCAGCCGGTGGAGTTGCCGCCGCCCACGGCCGAGGAGGCCGAAACCCGCCTGTTTGCCGACCCGCTGATCCGCGGCACCCTGGAACATCGCGACGCGATTGACGAGCACATTAAAAAGCACGCGAAGAACTGGGAGTTCCACCGGATTGCCGCGGTGGACCGCAACATCATGCGGCTGGCAATTTACGAGATGCTCTTCCGCGAGGACATCCCCCCCATCGTCAGCATCAACGAGGCGGTGGACATCGCCAAAAAATTTTCCACGCAGGACAGCGGCAAGTTCGTCAACGGCATCCTGGACAAGATCAAGGGTGAGTTGCTGCGGCCGGGAAGAATTGTTTCATGAGATTTGCCGACCTCCACCTGCACACGCACTTTTCCGACGGCACCTTTTCGCCGGAGGAACTGACCGGGCACGCCCAACGGCTCGGTTTTGCGGCCCTGGCGTTGACGGACCATGATTCGGTCGAGGGTTGCGTGCGCATGGCGGCGGCCTGCCAGGCGGCCGGCATCGAGTTCATCACCGGCACGGAGCTCACCGCCGAGCACAACGACACGGAACTGCACATCCTGGGTTACTTCGTGGACGGGCAAAATGAAAAGTTGCTCACGGAAATCGCCAAGTTCCAGGCCGTCCGCCAGAACCGCATCCGGGAAATGGTGGCCAAGCTGAATCAATTGAACGTGCCGCTCGAGGTGGAATCCGTTTTTGCGCTGGCCAACTGTAAATCGCCCGGCCGGCCGCACGTGGCCCGCGCGCTGGTCAAGGCCGGCCTGGTCAGGCACCTGGATGAGGCGTTCGAGCGTTTTCTCAAAAAAAACCGGCCGGCCTGGGTCCCCAAGGCCAAGATGTCCGCCCTGGAAGGCGTCGGGCTGATCCACCAGGCCGGTGGCCTCGCGGTGATGGCGCATCCCGGCCTGAATCGCACGGATGAAATCATTCCGGCGCTGGTGGATGCCGGGCTGGACGGCATCGAATGTTTTCACACGAAACATTCGACCGCGATGTCCGAACGCTATCTGGAAATCGCCGACAAATTTCAGCTGCTGGTGACCGGCGGCTCGGATTGCCACGGCTTCAGCAAGGGCAAACCGCTCATCGGCACGGTCAAACTGCCTTACGACCACGTGGAAAAACTCAAGACCAGGGTCGAGAGCCGAAAATCGTTGAATCGTTGAATGGTTCAACCGGCTCCACGATTCCACGATTTAACCATTCAACGAATGAATTTGTTTCAGAAGTTCAAGGCCGGCCTGCAAAAGACCCACGGCAAGCTGGCCAACGAAATCAAGCGCATCGTCACGCGTTCGCCGAAACTCGATGTGGCAGGACTCGAGGAGCTCGAAGCCGCGCTCATTGGTGCCGATCTCGGCCCGGCGGTGACCGCGCCCATCATCACCGCCGTGAAACAGGCTTATGAGTCGCAAGGCGGCGCCGGGCTCGATGTCTTTGCCATCGCGCGGCGCGAAGTCGAAAAAAATCTCCTGTCGAACCGGGCGGATTTGATCAAGGCCCCCCAGGGCCCAACGGTGGTTTCTATCGTCGGCGTCAACGGGACGGGCAAAACCACCACAGCCGCCAAGCTCGCACATTGGATTCAATCGCAAAAGCAAACCGCCCTGCTGGCGGCCGGTGACACGTTCCGCGCCGCCGCCATCGAGCAGATTAAGTTGTGGGGGCAGCGTTTGAAAGTTGACGTCATCGCCGGCGAATACGGGGCCGACGCGGCGGCGGTGGCGCACGACGCGGTGGCCGCAGCGCAGGCGCGCGGGGCGGATTACCTGTTCATCGACACGGCGGGGCGTCTGCACACGAAACACAATTTGATGCAGGAACTGCAGAAGCTGCATCGCGTTATCGGCAAACAACTGCCCGGCGCGCCGCACGAGGTGTTGCTCGTGCTCGACGCGACGACCGGCATGAACGCACTGAACCAGGCGCGCGAGTTCAACAAGGCCGTGCCGTTGACCGGGCTGGTGGTGACCAAGCTCGACGGCACGAGCAAGGGCGGCATGGTGGTGGCCATCCAGAAGGAACTCGGCCTGCCGATCAAATTCATCGGCCTCGGCGAGCAACCGGACGACCTGCAGCCCTTCGACGCGAAGTCCTTCGCGCAGGCGTTATTTGAAGAATGAAACCCTGTGCGGAGGTTGAACAAAACTTGGAAATAAACCCGGCTTTCGTATCATTCCTTCCTTATGAGCCTGTCCCTGCGCCGCCTGTTGTTCCTGCTCTTCTTCCTGTCCGGCTTCTGCAGCCTTGTATATCAGGTCATCTGGACCCGCATGGCGCTTGCCTCGTTCGGGATCATTACGCCGGTGCTCTCGGTGGTGCTCTCGGTGTTCATGCTGGGACTGGCCCTGGGGTCATGGGCGGGCGGACGGTTGGTCGGCCCTTGGACCGGGAAAACCGGCTGGTCCGCGGCCTTCTTTTACGCCGGGGTGGAATTGATGATCGGGTTGGGCGGCGCCTTCGCAGTTCCCAAATTGTTCAAGCTGGGTGAACATTGTTTGCTGTCAGCCGGCCAGACCAATTCCTTCGAGTATCTTTTCCTCTCAGCGCTGGTCCTGGCCATCTCGATTTTCCCCTGGTGCGTGTGCATGGGCGCCACTTTTCCGCTGATGATGGCTTACGTCCGAGAGCAGGACCGCAACAACCAGGAAAGCTTCAGCTACCTGTATCTGGCCAACGTTCTTGGAGCGATGAGCGGGACTTTGTGGACGGCCCTGATTTCGGTGGAAATATTGGGTTTTCACACCACTCTTTGGGACGCCGCTGCCTGTAACTGTATCATCGCCGCCATCGGCGTGCTCCTGGGACAAAATCGTCGCCGGGCCTCCGCCCTGCCTGAAGCGGCGGCAACTGATTTGACCGGTCCGGTGATTGCCCCTCCGTTTCAAGGCGTCGACGGCCGGCTCATCAAATGGCTTTTGTTTTCAACCGGATTCAGCGCCATGGCGATGGAAGTGATTTGGACCCGCGCCTTCACCCCCGTCCTGGAAACACAAGTGTATTCCTTTGCCTCCATCGTCTGTGTTTATCTGGGCGCCACTTTCGTGGGATCGTTGTGGTATCGGCGCGACCTGCGAAATCGCCAGGTCCGATCCCTGCCCGTCCTCATTTCCCTGCTGGCCCTCACAGCTTTCCTGCCCGCGATAATAAATGATTTTCGATTCCTGACTCCCAATTGGGCGGATGGAGTCAACCTGGCCAGCGGCGTGTTGCTGTTGGCCAGTATCTGCCCCCTTTGTGCCGTGCTGGGATATCTGACACCGGGTTTGATTGACGGATACGCTACCGGTCATCCGGCCGAGGCCGGCAAAGCTTATGCCATCAATGTGGTTGGTTGCATTTTAGGACCGCTGTTGGCTTCGTATGTTTTGTTGCCGTGGATCAGCGAAAAAAGCGCGTTGATTTTACTGAGTCTGCCCTTTCTGGGATATTATTTGTTTTTGAGCCGGACCCTGCCGCGGAGGCGGCGTTGGGGATGGGGATTGATCAACGGTGCCGTGCTGGTTTGGACTCTGTTTTTCTCCGAGGATTATGAAAAGATGCTGCTGAGAACCGAGCCGAGCACCGTCGTCCGATTGGACTACGCTGCGTCCACTATTTCTTTTGGTGAGGGCAGAAGGAAGCACCTGCTCGTGAATGGCGTTGGCATGACCTACCTGACACCGATCACCAAGTTCATGGCCCACCTGCCGCTGGCCTTTCACCAGGGCCGGCCGCAATCGGTTCTGATCATTTGTTTCGGCATGGGCACCACCTATCGTTCGGTCTTGAGCTGGGATGTCAACACGACCGCCGTCGAATTAGTGCCCGGGGTCACGCAGGCGTTTGAATTTTACCACGCGGATGCCAAACAGTACCTCGAAAATCCCAAGGGACGGATTGTGATTGATGATGGCCGGCGTTATTTGAAGCGCACCCGGGAAAAATTTGACGTCATCGTGATCGACCCGCCGCCACCGCCCGAGGCTGCCGGTTCCAGCCTGCTTTATTCCAAGGAATTCTATGACCTGGCCAAGCAACACCTCCAACCGCACGGCATTCTACAGACCTGGGTGCCGTCCGGAAGTATTTTGATCGGCCAGGCCGTAGCTCGAACCGTCAGTGATTCCTTCCCTTATACGCGCGTCTTCTCCCCGGTGGAAGGCGCGGGAATCCATTTGCTGGCTTCCATGGAACCCATTGAAATGGTGGGGGCGCAACAACTGGTGGCCAGAATGCCGGAAAAGGCCAAACAGGATCTCCTCGAGTGGAGTGATACCACGGATCCGACCGCCTATTTCGGGCGGGTGGTATCGCACGAAGTTGACCTGGCACGTTTCCTCAACCCGGATCCGACAATTCAGATCACGGATGACCAGCCTTACAACGAATATTTTCTGCTGCGGCAGTGGAAACTGTTTTGATTGTCACCCCCGTTCCCTTTATACCCGGGCGCATCCGCGGCCAGGAGGCCGGCCGGGAACCCTTTCCGTTTGAGCCCCTGCCCGCCTGCGGTTACGATGCGGGGTGATGTCTGATGCCGAATACATGCGCCTAGCCCTCCGCCTCGCCCGGCGCGGCAACGGCATGACTTCGCCGAACCCCATGGTCGGCGCAATTTTGGTGAAGGGCGGAAAAATCATCGGACGCGGCTGGCACCGGCGCGCCGGACTGCCGCACGCGGAAATTGAAGCGCTCCAGGACGCGCAGCGACGAGGCAATCACCCCAAAGGCGCCACCCTTTATGTCACGCTCGAACCCTGTTGCACGCACGGACGCACGCCGCCTTGCACGGACGCCATCATCGCCGCGGGCATCAAACGTGTAGCGACCGGCACAACCGATCCAAATCCAAGACACGCCGGCCGCGCTTTCAGAATATTGCGCCGGGCAGGGATTGGAATCATTCGTGGAGTTTTACCCGATGAGTGTGCACGCCTTAATGAAGCATTCAATCATTGGATCGTTCATCACACGCCGTTCGTCACCGTGAAAGCGGCCATGACACTCGACGGCAAAATCGCCACCGCCAGCGGAGAATCGAAGTGGATTACCGGTGGAAAAGCACGCGCTCACGGCCTGAAATTGCGCCAGGGTGCGGATGCGATCCTGGTCGGGATTAACACGCTCCTGGCGGACAACCCGGGCCTGACGGCCAGAACGAAGATGAAAGCTGGAAGCTGGAAGATGGCCAAACCGATCCGGCGCATTGTTCTGGATTCAATGGCACGGACGCCACTCAACGCGAAAGTGGTGAACGATAAACAAGCAGCATGGACAACCATCGTCGTAAGCCAACGCGCCCCGAAACGTCGCGTGGCGGCCCTGGCCCGGCGAGTGAATGTCACCGTCGCACCGGCCGGCAAATCTTTGTCACGTGTCACGAGTCACGTGTCACTCGATTTGCGTTGGCTGTTGAAAAAACTGGGCGCGGAAAACGTCACGAGCCTCCTGGTGGAGGGGGGCGGCGAGGTAAACGCGTCGTTCCTGCTCGGTGGCCGGGCGCAACGCGTGGCGTTTTACTACGCGCCGAAAATCCTGGGCGGGCAGGAGGCGCGCAAGGCCGTTGCCGGCGAAGGGATAAAAAAACTGGCGGAGATGATTCAACTGCGCAACGTTGCCTGGCGGCGGCTGGGCCCGGATTTATTGCTGACGGCGCGGGTGGCGTGAGGGCAAAACACGGGCAGGGATTGACAAAACGCGGCTCGACGGGGTTTCGCTTCATCGCTAATTTTCCCGGAATGTTCACAGGCATTGTCGAAGAAGCCGGGACCGTCGAACGCATCAAACCGGCGGCAAAATCCATCGAGTTGACCGTGCGCGCCAGCGCGACCGGTCGCGGCCTGAAATTAGGTGGCAGCCTGGCCGTCAATGGCTGTTGTCTGACGGCGGTAAAGGTTTCCCCGCGCGGGAGATTCAAGCTCGCCCGATTCGATCTGCTCCAGGAAACCTGGCGGCGCACCAACCTGCAATTCGCCCGGCCCGGTTCGCTCGTAAACCTGGAACGGCCGTTGCGGGCGGATGGCGAGTTCGGCGGGCATTTCGTGACCGGCCACATCGACGGCGTCGGCAAAATCATCCGCTGGGAACGCGCCGGACAGGATCACGTGCTCGACATCGCCGCGCCGGCGGAAGTGATGCGCTATATCGTTTTCAAAGGCTCGATCGCAGTGGATGGCATCAGCCTGACGGTGGCGGGCGTGCAGAAAAGGGGCTTCCGGATCTGGATCATCCCGCACACCTACGAAATCACGGCCCTGCGCGAACGCAAAGTCGGGGACGCGGTAAACCTGGAGGCCGACCTGCTGGGCAAATACGCGGAAAAATTCATCGCGGCGCGCCGCCGGCGTTAGCGGTAAGTCTCGCCGGTGCATTTGTGCAAATGGTCGAATTACCTTGAATTAGGTTGGATTAGCTTTAAAATCAACCACTTACGAATGGAAAACAATCCAAAGCTGAGCCACGGCTACCGGCGGCCAGACTCCGAACGCAATATCATTCCACTGCGAAGGATAAGCTGCCTTTTGATTACGCTAGCGGCCGCATGCGCCCTCAGCCTGAATGCGCAGGTTGTTAACGGCGATTTTTCTTCAGGCACAAACGGCTGGAACATCGTTTTCCCGCCCGGCAACATCTATCCCCCCAATTATGGGTTGGGGCAGTTGGATACGGACGGACCGGGCCCGTTGCCGGTTTCGCAAGCGTTGTTCGCTCAAGTCGGTAGCAGTGACCTGTTGAATCTGGAACAGAATGTTAACCTGACTGCTGGCGTTAGCTATCTTTTCTCTGCGAATTTGGCCATGGTACCGCATGCTTTCAATGCCGATGGCGGCACCATTTCGGTCTATATCGGACCAACCTTGATCACCTCCTATTCGTTTGGATTCGTTACTAGCCTCACACAGACCAAATACGCCGTCCTGTCGACGAATTATGTGCCGGCCGCCTCCGGTTCGCAAACGTTGTCCATTCATTTCTCCCGCGGCTACGGCACGGACGCCGATACCCCAAGCGACTACATCGACAACATCTCGCTCACGCCACCGGCGGCGCCGCCTTTGAACATTCAGCTCCTTGCCGGCAATGTTGTCCTCACCTGGACCAACGCGGCCTATGGTTTGCAAGCTGCGCCTTCCGTAACCGGGACCTACACCAACGTTCCATCCGCTGCCAATCCCTACACAAATGCCATATCCGGGCCGAGTAGGTTCTATCGGTTGATTGGAAATTAGGGTAGGGCGACCGCCGGAGTGGGGACAACTTCTCATTCACGCTGCCAGATAACCCGCCAGAAGTTCGCCGCAGCGCCGGGTGGAATGGGGTTGGTGATGTTCACCACAGTTCCCGAAAGTGTATTGGTCAAACTCGGGATCCATTGGATGAGGTTGGACGAGGTCTGCACCACATATCTGATTCCGGACGGACCCTGGAGTTGAAACACGAAGGCGCTGCCGGACTGGTATGCTGGCGGCGCGACCGACAGCGATGGCATCGCGGGTGCCAGTGTGAACAGGGTGAGGGAATACGGCGAAAAGGCATAATTGAAGTTCGCGCCCGCAGTGGAAAAACTGTTGGTGGCGATGTCCTGTGCGCCGGGGACGCTGGAATTGGTGCGGGTGGCTTCATCCTGCGGAATGCCGTAGGAGCGGATGGTGGCGAGGGAATTCGGCGTGAAGCCGGCGAGCACGATGGGGCGGGTCAAGGTGTTCGTCGGATCTTTGTTGATGACCAGCACACTGACAGCGCCATTGGTTCCTTGGGCGGCGTAAACGGCCAGCAATGAATCGCTGCTCGCCGGATTGAGGATGGTGTCGCCCGGTTGCGCGAAGTATTGCATGAGTTTCATCGCGTAAAAGGTCGGGTAACGGGTGTTCAAGTCGCGAATGATCCCGAGATCGCCATTGGTTCTCCAACCGTAAAGGGACGGGTCGAAGTCTCCGCCGGCATCGGGGCCATTCCGGAGGTCCCACCAGAGAAAGGAATTGAACTCCGTTTTCATTATGTGGCTGAGGCTGTCGGCCAGGTAAAGCGCGTCGACGACACTGGTGGATTGTCGGCCTTGAGATCCCGCGTCCGCATTGTTCTCGGTGCAAACCAGCTCGATATTCGTACCGGCGGGCCCCATGTAATCTGTGATCTGTTGGCGCAAATCGGCTGCATCGCCGGCCCAATTGTTTGCCGCCTGCAGCAACCCTGCGTCATTGTCGATCTGATATTCCGGGTAAACATGATGAACCGCGAAATCCGGCGTGACCCCGAGGCTCTGCAGCGTGCCGAGCAGCACCGACGTCCAACCGAAATGCGCGATGCCCGTGCGCGGATTGAAGACATAATGGGCGTCGCTCTGGTAATTGTCCTCACCTGGTGTGACCATGATGCCGATCTTGATGGTCGGGTCGACGGCCTTCATCTGCGTATAGTAGTCCTTGAATCGCATGGCGTAGGTCCACGGATCATGGCTTGCGAAGGGTGGGTTGGTATTGTCGTCAGCCTCCCACGAGCCGTAGCATTCGTTGCCGACCTCCCAATACTTGAAATTGGCGTTATTGGTCACGTTACATAAGCGCACCCAGTCCGCGGCTTCATTGGTTGTGCCCGTACCGTAATTTGCGATCATGAAAGCCTGGGCGTGGATGCTGTTGGCGACGTGGATAAAATTGGTGGTGAAGGAGCCCCAGCCATTATTCGGCGGCGCCGACTCATGGTAGATGTCGCCCCAACTGCCGCCCGGCCAGCGCAGGATTCGAGTGCCGAGCTCGGTCAGGGCGGAGATGGTCTCCGGGGTATCGAGATAACTATCCCAGGCCGCGGTATTGAGGCCGAACCAGCGCGCATCCACCGTGCGGAGCGTCTGCGAGGTGTCAAGGGTCAATCCATTTACGATGGTCAGGGTGTTGGTCGCGCCGCCCTGGTAATTCGGGTCGGTGATGGTCCCGACGACCGTATAGGTTCCCGCATTGGCGGGGAGTACAACCGAGCCGTTGTAAGTCACGTAAAATGCCAGATTCGAAGGTGTGGTAGTTGCCGACACACCCTTGAGAGTGCCGTCGTAACTTTGCAGCAGGTTGCCCAAGGTCATGTACGCGGGAGCGGGCAGGATGACCAGGGTGTTGGTCGCACCGCCTTGATAGCCGGGAGTATTGATGGTCCCGATGACGGTGTAATTGCCCGCATTCGTCGGTGCGCTGATCGAACCATTGTAGGTCACGCTCACCGTCAGGTTCGCGGGTATGGTGGTGACGGAAACACTCTTGGGCGCGCCATCGTAGGTTTGGGACAAGTTGCTCAAGATTACAGTTGCCAGGGTGGGGGCGACGATTTCCACCGGAGTATGACGTTCCGTGTAGGTGCTGTCGCCCAACTGGCCATAGCTGTTGGCTCCCATACCCCAAAGGGTGCCGTCGGTCTTGATAAACAGGCTGTGGTCCCACCCGGCGGCAACTGCCACGACATTGCTTGCCACGAACACGGGGACCTGGCGATTAATGGTCGTGCTGTCACCCAATTGGCCGTAACCATTGTATCCCATGCTCCAAAGGGTGCCATCGGACTTGATAAAAAGACTGTGATAGAGCCCGGCAGCCACGGCGACGACGTTGTTGGTAATCAACTCCGGGGTGTGGCGGTCGGTGGTCGAGTTGTCACCCAACTGGCCATAGAAGTTGTCGCCCATGGCCCAGAGGCTGCCGTCGGATTTGATGAGGAGACTGTGTGCCGATCCGGCGGCAATGGCCGTGACGCCGCCGGACAGAATCTGTACCGGCTTGTTGGTGTATGAAAAGCTCTCTCCCAATTGGCCGTTGACATTGTCGCCCATGCCCCAAAGGCTGCCACCGGACTCGATAAAGAGGCTGTGATTCCCTCCGCCCGCCATCGCGATAACCGCAACGCCCGGCAAGACGTCTTGCGGCTTGTTGGTATTGTTATCAGTGGCGTCACCCAACTGGCCATAGGCGTTATACCCCATCGTCTCGAGGCTGCTGTTGCCAATGACGATGGAAGATATTCCATAAAGGCTGTGCTCACCCCCGGCGGCGATTCCCGAGAACGAGAATTGTATGCCTAACGAAGCAGTAATCTTGACTGGCGAATATCGATTATTGGTGCTGCCATCGCCCAACTGGCCATAATGGTTGTAGCCCATGGCCCAGAGCGCGCGGCTCATGAGAAACAGACAGTGATCATCTCCGGCGGCTATCGCACCCACGCCGCTGGCGACGACCTCCTGCGGGACATTCGTCATCCCGGGTGTGGTGCCAACGCCCAATTGACCAAAATCATTGTAACCCATGCTCCAGAGGCTGC
>CAYPSF010000023.1:5660-37855 GCA_964413165.1 uncultured Bifidobacteriaceae bacterium | reverse complement strand
CTGGATTTTGCCGGCGACATACGGCCGGCCGGTGGCCAGCGGCGCGATGGTCAATGACGGCTGTTCCGGCCAGCCCATGAAAAAAGTGTAAAGCGTTTTGCCCCGGGTCGTGAACCGCACGTCTTCGGCCGTGAAATCCTTCCGGTTGGCCTCGTTGTATTTTTGTTTCGGGTCGGGCTTCACGATATTCGGGCCTTCGCCAAAAATCTTCCATGGCCGCGTTTCGTGGATCGCTTCGTTGTTGATGGCCATCCAGGCGGTGATGGCGGCGAGGATTTTTTGTTCTTCCGCGTCGAGCACGCCCTGGCTGTTCAGCGGGAAGTTGAGCAGCAGATTGCCATTGCGGCTGACCACGTCCACCAGCATGTCAACGACACGCTTGGGCGTTTTGTAGACGACGTTGCGGTCATAATGCCAGTGGCCGACGCAAGTGTCGGTCTGCCACGGCTCCGGCCAGATGCCGTCCACGACACCGCGTTCCTTGTCGAACACGCACATGCCGGTTTCGGAATCCGACGGCCTTTTGCTGGTGTAAACCGCCTCGAGTTTACCGCCGTGCTGCTGGAGATTTTGATTGTAAAAATGGGCGACGAGATCCAGGCCCCAGGGTCCAAAGGGAATCTGCCCGTCGCTGTAGAGCACGTCCGGCTGGTGCTGGTCCACGAGGTCCTGGATGCGCAGGAACCAGTGGCGTTTCCACCAGTCCGGGATGTTGTCCTCGTCCCACGGCAGCTCGCGGTACATATCCGGGCAACCACCATAGAGGTCGTTCCAGCGCGGGTCGATGCCGTCGTAAGGCAGGCCGGTGAGGGGGCCGGTCAGGTCGCTGGCGTGCGCGACGGACATCCATTTGTAAGCCATCCAAAGATGGTCGCTGACGCCGAACTTGAGGCCGCGTTTGCGCGCCGCCTGGCGGAACAGGCCGACGACGTCCTTTTTCACCCCCATCTGCGCCGCGTTCCACCGCTGATATTTCGAATTCCACAGGTCGAAATTGTCCACGTGCACGCCCATGCTCATGAAATATCTTGCGCCGGCTTTTTGGTAGAGGCCGACCAAGTGTTCCGGGTCGAACTGCTCGCCCTTCCAGGTGGGGATGATGTCCTTGTAACCGAATTCAGTTGGATGGCCGTAATGTTCGAGATGGGATTTATATTGTTTGGTGCCCTGGAGGTAGAGGTTGCGCGCATACCAGTCGCCGTCCTCGGGCGCTGATTGCGGTCCCCAATGCGCCCAGATGCCGAACTTCGCGTCGCGGAACCATTTCGGGCAGCGGTAGGTGGCGAGGGACGGCTGGGTGCCGGTGAACGGGCCGGCGGATTGGGACGCTGATGCCGCGAGGGCCCGGGTGATGGACCAGGCGGGCAGGGAGCCGGCGAGGAACTGGATGGCGGTGCGGCGGGTGATGCGCATGAGAATTTCTTTGCGTCCACGTTAGCCAAGCGACCGCCATCTTTCAATGCAGGTTTATATCTGACGGTGGCCTTGGCTCGATTTGGTTGCCGGTTCGTGTCGTCTATTTTAATGACATGGCCTGGTATTGACTGGTTTATGCTTTTTATGAGAGAAAGGCTCATTCAGGCATTGGGTTCAAACTTCTGGGAGGGATTACCAGATGAAGACGGCAATACAGAGGGACTTAATAAAAAAGGATTTACCTGGGCGTCCAGGGATTGCTTTTACTTTGATCGAACTGCTGGTGGTCATTGCGGTCATCGGCATTCTGGCTGCGTTGCTATTGCCGGCATTGGCGCCGGCCAAGGAGCGGGCCAAATCAATTCAATGCGTGTCCAACGAGCGTCAGATCGGTTTGGGCATGAAGTTGTATGCGGATGAAGCCAATGGATTGTATCCGGAGTCTGGCGGCACACTGCCGTGGGACCTGATTGACAATACGACCCATAAATTCGGCTGGATGCAGCAAATTCTTCCCTTCACGCAGAACAGCAACGTTTACCATTGCCCGGATGATCTCCTGTCTTCCTTCAGCTATTTCAACGGCGTGCGGGCTGCGTATATAGCCGCTTCGTCCAATTTCGCCTGCCTGAATGGCAAGGAGATTCTTTTTCCGGCCGCGTATGTATTGTCGGGCGACGCGCCGTGGATGGGAACTGAGTGCACCAGTGACGCCGACAAAGATGATTATTCATTCAATTGCGTCGGCGGTCCGACGAATGGGGTCCCGGCCAAGGAATGGCAGAGCCACAACCGGGGGCAGAACATCCTGTTCGACGATGGACATGCGAAGTGGTACCGGGGTTACGAAATCAACGAGATGACCTTCCGTTATGATTCCATGCATGGGTGGCAATAGTATTTAAGAAGGGAGTGTCCGGCAGGGGTTGATGGGTTTATGAACAATGGTTTTTTAAAATGGGCGATGGCTAACCGCACCGGGCTGGGATTGACCCTGGCGGTTGTGTTGTTCGTTGGCGGCTGGCGTCTATCGGTTATTGTGGGCGGGAATCAGCGCCGCCATTGGCAAGCCGTTGCCACTGAACTGGGCTCTCTTCCGCAGTTTAAACAGGACTTGTCACCCAATAACGCGGGCACGTGCCTGGTTTATTGTCAGGCCACTGAAAAAGGTGTGGGATTCTATTTCTGTGAAACCGGCAGCGGAAAAAGCCGGTTGCTCTGCGAGCAGAATGAAAAGGGATACAGCTGGCAACGTTATTGCATGCTGGGTTGGTCGCCGGATGACCAGCTGTTCGCTTATGCGATTCCACTGCAGACGCACCCGCCGGACCAGCCCTGGATGCGCGAAGAGCAAATTGTGATCTGCGACGGCCAGACCGGAGAAACGCTGGCGAAAACACCGGCGGACCCGGATACTTATGAACTGGCGTGGTTGACGCCTCATTCCTTCGCCTACTCGACCGCTTACAATCATGATCTGCGGGTCGTGGAAAAGAATCAGGAGGGGAAATGGGTGCTTCGGCAAGTTTTTGAAAAAGTCACCACCAACAAATTGGAAACCCTTACCGCTGTTTCCGATAAATCGGTTGCCTGGCAGGATGGGGAAAACGTCTGGAGCTTCGACTTCGATTCGGGTTTGCTCAAAAAGGTTTGGGATTCGGGAGCCAACGCGAACCAGTTGGTGGACTTCACCTATGCGAGGGAAACCCGCCAATTTCTTCTGAATTGCAGCGATGCCAATGGGCAATTTTTGATCCGGTTTTCTCCTGAATCCAAAATGGCGGTTGATGGGGGAAGAATCGGCAATCCCCTGGATTTTGTTTCCGTCGTCAAGGACATCCAACACCAGCCGGGAGATTGGATTGCAGCCTGGAAACGGCAAGGCCTGATCGTTATGAATGTTAAGTGGGCTGACAATGGGCCGAGGTACACCTGTGCCGACTACGTGAGGCGAATAGGCGATTGGCCGGCTCTTTGTGTAAAGACCAAAGCCCAGGCGGATTTGATTCATGTGCCTTGGAACGGTTTCATTGAGAATTTTGCTTTGAATGGTGATCACTTGTTTTTCACGGGAGGCGAGAACGGGGCCATCCCAGGTATTTGGGAATATGATATCGAGGCCGGAACCCTCAGGTGTGTGGTTTCCGGATCAGCACCCTGGCTTGAGTACGTCAAGACGGCGACGGCTCTGACCGGCACGCTGACGAATGCGGCAGGAGAGGCCAAAACCTACTATTTATGGCCGCCGACGCACATTTCTTCCGGGAAAAGATATCCTCTGGTCATCACCAAACAATTTTGGAACTGGTTTCCGTATGATCAAATCGCGGCGAATGAGGGATATTTCTTTGCCGTTGTCGATGAAACGTGCGTGGAGAAACTGCCTGAAATCCTGGCCAAAAATATCAATGTGGATACCAAACGGGTTTATCTTTACGAATCCAGTGCCGGAACTCGATTTGCTTCTGAACTCCTTGCGAATAGATCTGATTTATGGAGAGGCGCCATTTTATTCGGTCCGAGCGTGTTGCCTCATCCGCCGTTATTACAGGATAAGAGGCTGCTGTTGGTCGCCGGAATGAATGACGGCGATGATTTCAAACGCTTGACGCAATATCAGGTTTCGGCTGCCCAAGACGGTTTTCCGATAGCTCTAGCTTTCCTGAATGACTCGGACCACATGCCTAATTCTGTTGCCAGCGAATGCAGGCGGGCACTGGTATTTGCCCAATTTCTGATTGAAGATTAGCACGCACAATTTCGTTTTTTAGCATGCAATTGAAACTGACACGTTGGTTCACGAATTCAGCCGGTGCTTTGCTGCTGGGGGGGGTACTGGCCATGTTCCTGGCCAATTGGGCCGGAGCCGGCCTGATTCAACCGCAAGATCCCATCTTCATGATTTCAGTGCGGAATCTGTTTTGGATTATGGGCGCGGTTGCTTTGGGGGTGGCATTGATTTGCCTTTTTGCCAAACGGATGTGGTTGAAGGCGGCTCTTGTTGTATGGCTCGCGATGAATCTATGCGTCTATGAGATCGGCTTGCTTCAACAGGAGAACTACCATGGATGGGGTGTGTATCTGGGCAGTATCAGCCATGCCTTCGGCATCAGTCCCGGGACCGCCGGCCTGATTTTGAAAATCGGGCTGTTCTATCTATTGGTTGGAGGGTTGCTGGCATTACTGTGGTTGAGGAGAGAAGATGCTCGGGGCTATGTAAGAGCCATTTGTGCCGGCTGCGGCGGACACATCACCTTTCTCCCGAGTGCTCTGGGCCGACAAATTTCCTGTCCGCATTGTCAGGCGGCAATGACCCTGCGCGAACCCGGGAATTTGAAAATGGCCTGTGTTTTATGCGGTGGGCGCGTTGAATTTCCTGCCCATGCGCTGGGACAAAAAATCCCATGTCCTCACTGCGCAAAAACAATCACGTTGTTAAACCCGGTTGATCTGAACGTAAATGATTCAACCCTCAACCCCCAACCTTCAACCCGCACTCGATGAACACCCGTTTGAACCACGTCCAAAACTGGCCGGAACTGGCGCACCAGGCGAGCTGGTCCGCTGCAAAGCTGGCGAAGAAATGCAATATCTCCGTGCGCACTTTGCATCGGTACTTCCTCAAGACAATGGGTAAAAACACCAAAACCTGGCTGGCTGAGCAGCGCCAGCGCAACGCCCATGATTTATTGCGCAAGGGTTCTTCCATCAAGGAAACGGCAACATGTCTGGGGTATAAGCAGCCCACCAATTTCACCCGCAAATACAAAAACCATTGGGGCATCTGTCCCTCTCAGCAAGTGCCCGCTACCCCCAGACTGCAAATATCCGCAAATGATTAAGAATGTCTGCAAATGATTGTCAATTGCCCTTCCATGCGGTTTGTGGGCATGTGAGACTGACTACTGGATAAACTGGCAACCGTAATATTTACAGTATGTTTATCAAGCTTAACAAAATATTAATGCGTTCGGCAGCCTGTCTTCTAGCTGTCGTGGGTGCGATAAAAATTATCAGTGCCTTTTCTGGTGTTCGTTATCTTTCCGAATTCGATCCGGTTTTGAGTTTCCTGAGTAATCGGAGCCTGCTCATGCTGGCCGGCAGCGCTGAAATCGGCCTGGCTGTAGTCATTTTATTGCGGCCACAAACTTGGGGCGCAAGATATGGATTGCTGTCCCTTTGTATTATGTTTTCTGTCTATCGGCTGGGCATGATTGCGCTCGGTGTCCGTTCACCCTGTCCCTGCCTTGGGCGTGCTTCGGATTGGCTTCACATAACGCCACATTCAGCCGACAGGATTGCGTTTTCGCTATTGATCGGTTTTTCGTTAATCGCCATCACATCGTTTGCAATCCATATCACGAATTCTGCGTTGTGCGGAGCAACCAGAACACAAGATTTGAAATGAATCACACCTTTAAAGAACCTGTTCAAATTTTCATAGCAACGCTGGTTGTCTTTTCAAGTGTGATCGCTTTGGAGGCCGGTCAATCCGTCGCCGTCCTCAGAGGAACCTATGATTATGAGGTCGGACCCGGGGACAGTACGCCCCAATATGAGGACCACTATGATTTTGAAGCCCAAATATCCGGGTGTAAGTGGACGATCATTTATACCAACAGAGCTTTCTACACAAATCCAGAGGTGGTGAACTTCGCGGCCAAGGCGAGCTGCGACGGGACGAACATATATCTTGTTCAATTTCAGAGTGATGAAGGCAATAAGGCGGTCTGGAAAGAGAAATACGATACCGTGAAGAGCGAATTACCAACGGCGCTCGGTGAAGTTATTGTCGGTGTGGTTCCCCCGCCAAAAGAATGGGCTCTTCAATCGTTGTGGACTGCTTTTGCTTCGGGTTGCGTTTTGAACGACCAGAGTGGAACTGTAAAACTGCCTAACTCTGCGGATCTCGTCGTATTTTACAACACAAATTTCTATAGTCATTATCACTGGTCAACGAATGCAGATCAAGAGTCAGAACGTCAATTGATACTTACCAGCGACGGAGCGTCTTTTGGAATGGACAGGAGGACGGGGAAATTGCGGTGGTCTCCCTATGGCCCGCCGTACGATCACGGATTCACCAACGCGATCGGGCTTTGGCGCCAGACGACAAACATTAATGGAGTTCTTCTTCCTATCGAGTTTGAGTTCAAATCATTCATTCCCTTTACTCCAAGGCCGGGCGCTCAGCCTTCGCTGCAACGGCTTTATGTTTACCGGTGCCTGGTCAAGAATGTCGACTTTGGACCAGGGGAGGCGACTCCGGTCCTTCCGCCCAAAGGGCGCGTTCTGGTATTTGACCGGCGTTTCGAATCACAAGGGCATGCCAAAATTTCGTACATGATAACCAATGGCCTCTGGGCCTCGTTGGACAACCCGGCGATCAGCAATCGAATAAAATACACATCCGGTTCCACACTTTATGAGGAAGCATTGATCGGTCATGGCCTGATTTCACCGCACAAAGCACCTAGAAAATACTTGATCTGGATACTGTTTGCGTTGCCGACCTTGTTCTTGCTTGGAAAATTTGCGTTGGATTTGGTGGAAAAAAACAAACAAAAAGGAAAACAATGAAAAATAAACTAAACAAAAGACTGGTGACAGCCGTTGTCATATTGTGTGCTGGCGTGTCCGTTGTTATGGGCAATAATGAAATCCCCTGTGTGGGCTCTGCCAGGAGCGCGGGTTCATGCGGGAAAAATCAATCACCTACCCCGGACAACAGCTGCGTGGAGATTGATTGCAATGATACATCGCATGACTGCGGGGGCTCGGCGTCGGATTATTTTTGCAGCACAGGTCCCTATTCCTCCACATGCAATCGATTCAGGTACTTTCTGAACGGTACCGGTGGTGGGATATGGGGCAACGACCCCATGTGCACGGATACGGTTGTTGACAGCGGCACAGTACCTGCCAGCTGTACGGCTGTGACGGGGGAAATTGGAGGCTGTAACTGAACGCCTTCACGGGTTGTCGTTAATTACATCATTACATAACAATTGACTCCGGAATCCGTCTGGATTCCGGAGTTCATTTCATCGGCGCGGTTTCTCAAAAGACTTCGGCGTCGGCGCGAGTGTGTGAAGGGCAATGTCTTCTCGCGAAACCTGCTCAAATTGCATATGCAGCATACGACGACCTGCAGATGGCCACGCATCCTTCGGAATTTGGTCTGTGGAAAACTGCCGGTCTCATCAGTCGTCTGGGGCTTTTCGTGCGTCATTATCGTACGGACAATTCTTGAAGGTCTTCTGGAGAACACGCATTGCCTTTCCTTTAGTTTTGACTATTATGTGACGCTGGTTGAATACGCCCATATATACATTTCATGGGTGTGCTTGTTTGTGGCGGCTGGTTTGCTCACGGCTCTGTTCATGCGAATCAAGCTGAAAAGATCACTGCCTATCGTCCTTTTCCTTTCTCCAGTAGTCATTACGGTGCCGTTGGTTGACTATCTCTACAATAGGGGTGGAGTAATCAAGTACGGGACTGATCTTGCCAGCCTCCCGCGTAATTACGTGAATTTATTCAATCCCTGGGCAACCATCGACATGGTCACTCCGGGCGTTCGCATCGAAATGTGCCTGGTCGTGCTGGCCGCATTTTGCTTCGCGTTACTCGCCTTTAGAAAGAGTGTGTTGCTGGCGCTGAGTTTTGCCTCAGCCCTGTATACAACTGTTTTTATTTTTGGGTATCTTCCTGCGCTCTTGCCTGTTTTGCCCAAACAACCCGAAACAGGATACTTCGCATTATATATCCCTCTGTTTCTCATTCTAATGGCTCTGGTTGCGTTCAGACTCTGGTTTGAAAATCGGAAATGGGCAAAGGTTGCTTTCCATCTTCTGTACCCCAGCAGGCTCCTTTTTTACATTTATCTGATTGCCTTTGGAATGATTTTTACGGCTAAGAGTGACGTGTGGCTTTCTCCCATCGCCTCTACCGGCGGGATGATCACTTTTGTCCTGGCGGTGATATCAATCTGTCTGCTGTTCATCCACGCAAAGATCCAAAACGATTTTTTTGATCAATCCATTGATCATATTTCTGATCCTCAGCGTCCGGTCATCTTTACGACCATGCCGGAGGAAACGGCGCGCTCTTTTGGGTGGGCGCTCCTCGTGCCGGCCTTTGCTTTTGCCCTCGCTGCCGGCCGCTACTTTATATTTCTTTGGTTCCTGATCTGGGCGCTTTCCGCCCTTTATTCGGAACCTCCTTTCAGACTCCGTCGTTTCTACCCTTTGGGACATTGTGTCTTATCGTTGCTCGGATGCGCCGTTTTTCTGGCAGGGGCAGCCCTCTCCGGAAGCGGCTTTTTTTCCATGGCCAGGGTTTCCGAACTGGCTTGTGCCGTGTTTTTTGCTTTCTTTTTCCTGTCCCACGTGAAGGATTTCAAAGACATCCGGGGCGACTTTCAGGGTGGCGTAATGAACGTGTTTAACCTGACAAAATTCCCAAGAGTTATTGGCCTTTATGCCGTCTGTGGATTTGCCGCCACGCTGATTTATATCCTGCCCCTGCTATCCATAGACACGTTGTCAGCCTACGTGGCCGTTGGTCTCTATGTGTTCATTGCGGCGGCGGCCATTCTAACCGCCGCCGAACTGGTCCGGCTTGACTGGCTCATCCCGTTCTCAGGCTTGTTGGTCCTATTCATTTCCATTTTATGGATTTCACAACCGGGGCATTGACGGGCTGGACAGGAACAGTTCCAATGCGCTCGACCTGGCGGGCGGCGTTTGTTACGCCCGACGCCAGGGACCAATCCCTAAGCGCCAAAATTTTCTATGGAGCAACAGGATGTACAAAGAATCAAAAAATAATATGCCAAGAAATGTAATCGCATAGCTCCACGAGAGATCCCGGATCGGAACCGCGGCTTGCGCCATAGCCGCCGCCGTTCCCAGGGCCTTGAAGAGAGCAAGGTACATCGATTGCCCGCGAACGTCATTTCTGACATATAGCATCCTTATGAACAGGGCAGACATCACTAAGTTCTGCGGAAAAGCGGACAGTATGTAGCCATACCCCTTGATTCTGGACCAATATATTCCCATAGCGCAAACAACTATCCCGCCACTGATAAGCAACCCGAAAGTAATTCTGCTCATAGCATGGAACTCACGTCGCCCGTACCATACTGCCTGGATAAAAATTAAAGCATCCAACAACAGCCAAATGATAACGGTTAATCCTACAAGGGTATCAATGTGAAGTGTCGTGCTATGAAATAATTCCCAGGCCAGATTGGCGATGATGGCGGGCATGGGAATAGCATACGTCTTATCAGCATATCCACGGATGATCGCCAAGACATAGACGATCGTCCACGAAACGCCGCAGATGGATTTGAACAGGATTAGCTCGAAATCGCTCACGATGCAGTTCGGTCGTTATATTGTGGATGAGAACCGTCCCAATATCCTGGTACAGAATGAATTAAAATGATGGCATTTGAGAGGGGCGTCGCCATTTGTTGTTGTCGTTTCATTTTGCGTTTTTCTCGTGCTGCATCAAGCTTTTGATGCCCGGATCTGAAGATTTCCTCCTGCTCGTTTTCCAGGCGATCCTTTTTGGATGTCATATGGCCGCTGGCGCTGTAGCCGGATCGTTTTGCAGGGTTGGGTGAACTCAACAACGATTTGGCGGGTTTACTCCCGGTCTGGGGCAATTTTGAGTGCTTGCTGTTGCATTCGATCCTGCCGTTGCTTTCCGGATGATGTTCAAACGCCTTGTTCCTTCCGCGGAATTGGCTTTCTGCCGGGAGCAGAAGAGCGTGGGCTGGATTCGATATTTCTGACCCGCTTGCGAAACCGGCGCCTTCTCTTGGCTGGTGAACCATCGTCCCGGCATGTCCGCGTTTCGGATTCTTTCGTCCGGTCACGATTTCCCAACTTGCCCCGAAAGCATCTCTGTAGTCCGCGATCGGCAAGTGCCAGTACGATCTCTTGCCTCCCGCATTTAAACTGATAGCGTAGTCGTCGAGCAGCATGGGCGTAACGGCAGCAACCAAGGGCTTGAACGGTAAATGAAATCATTTAACAAGCCGGTCATGGGAATTCTTGATATTCAGCGCAGAATGACGAAATCGGCGAGCGTTTCGACTATAATTTCGTGGGTGGTGCCGATCGTTGTATTCGCGTCCGTTCTCCTTGCGGATGCCGTAATCTCGCAATCGGACGGTTTTTTCAGCCAGCTGTTTAAAGATTTGAGGAATCTCTGTTGGAACTCTGACCAGCAGCGGATGTTATATGCCTGTCTCGCGATGTATTTTGTTATCTTGCTCGTCCGGTCAAACCGAGATGGGAAGCCTGGCTTTTCGAGTCTGAATGACTCCCATCTGTGGCTCGTCGTGACAATGGCCATCGGATCTGTTGCATATGGTCTGCACTATGCGGAGGCCGCCGGGACTCCCCGAGCTTTGGTTTTTTTGTTTGGCCCGGTGCTGGGCTTGGGCGCTTTGGACGTAACAAGGCTCGGGCGCAAAAAGCAGCGATCTTTTTGCCCGTTACTCTGCGCCCTTACTGGCGTCTTGTTTCTATGTTCTGTCTGGAAACGGGACTCAGGCTTCAAATCCAACTACCTCGGCCAACAACGTTGGTCGGGACCTTGGAATAATCCCAATCTTTTCGGGTTGCTCGTAGGTGTTGGTCTGGTGCTGCTGCTGGGCATTGGATTTTCATTTGTCGGCTACTGCAAATCGCAGGGTGCGAAAACCGAGTCAGCACAATGGACAAAGTTAAGATTGTGGACGCTCCTTCTGCTCTGGCTGGGGATGGCGGTTGCCATGAGTCTTGCGTTGCTGCGCAGCTACAGCCGGGGCGCGTGGCTGGCCACGTTGTGCGGACTGGCTTGTCTGGGGTTTCCAGTTATCAGTTATCAGTCCTCTGTTTTCGGTCGGTGGATTCGCTCCAATAAGGCCAGCTTGGCTGTCATCATCTGTGCCCTGGCCGTTCTTGCCCTTTGGCAGTTTCAACAGCCACAACCTGCAGTTGCCAGGCGGGCCTCCTCGGTCGGGAATGTAAACGACTTTTCCTGGCGCAATCGAATTGCTGCCTGGGAAGGGGCACTGCAAATCATGGCCGAGCAGCCATGGCTGGGGGCAGGCTGGAATCAGCCTGAGCCGTTGTATGAACATTATTATCTCCCCCGGAAATTGACGGAGAACGCCGCCATCCAGACGAACGATTATTTGATGCTCGGTGCCACGCTCGGAATTCCGGCGCTATTTTGTTTCGGAATGTATCTCTGGCTCTCGCTGGCGTGGAATGAGGAAAGCAAGAGGCAGCCGGCGGAATCGGTCGAACGATCTGAAACCCTGCCGCTTGCTTGCGGTGCCGAAACCTGGCGAAGGCTGGTCATTTGCTGTCCGTTCCCTCAAATAATTTGTCGGGCTGGCGGGACTGTATTGCTGGTTGGCTTCTGGTTTGACGGGGGGGTATTTGAGCTGGCAACCGCTTCCTTGTTCTGGATTATGCCCGAATTGGGGCGGGCGGATTCGGTTCAACATAGGTAGCAGACGGAACCACGAAATGGACGAATCACACGAAAATGCTTGAGCCGCGAAAGAACGCAGGGAAGAAAAATCACAATCGTTTTTGTGTTCCTTTGCGGCCGTTTGCCGGGCTCGTTCCACTGCTGGTCGTTTTGCTTTTCTTCGGTGCGTTGCTCTGGGGAAACAGGCAGGACCCGTTTTCCAGAAAGTGGTTCACGCTCAAAACCGCCGATCCTGGTTCCGTCAAATGCGTCGCCGTATTGCCCAAGCCGATGCGGCGATATCCGGTGATTGTTTATGTGCACGGTGCCGGTGACAACCTGATGAACGACGGCAGCGATTTGCGGCAGATGGCGGAACTGGGACTGGCGACGGTAAGCCTGGAGTATAATAAAACAAATGAGGCAATCTTCGGCGCACAATTTGAGGCATTACTCCAATATTTGGGGCGGCAAAAATGGGCGGATACCAATGCCATCGCGTGGGTGGGATTCAGTCAGGGAGCAATCGACACGCTTGATTTCGCATTGTCTCACCCCGGACGGCAGCCTCAACTGCTCGTTCAACTGAGCGGGGCAGGGATGCCGGAAAATCAAACAAACAATGGGTTCATGAAACTGCGCAGCCCGGTGTTGTTTGTCCAAGGAGAAAGGGACGAAATGTTTCCCGTCGCCAGCACCAGGCGATTTGAGGCCATGTTGCAGGGCAACGGTCTGTCGACGAAATTAAAGGTTATTCCCAATCTGTCGCACGGCTTGGAAGCGGAACGTGCGTTGGTTTTCCGCGGCATAGGGGAATACTGTTTGACGCATTTAGCGGGACCGGGCGCTTGGCAGAATTATCACTCCATCGCGCAATGGCAGGCGGACGCGCCGCCATTTTGGCTGTTCCTGCTGCCGTCGGCATTTTGGGCCGGAGGCTGGTTTGCCTGGTCGCGCTGCCACAGGGCCGCCCAGCCGGCAGAAATTAAACTGAAACGCCACGAAATTGTATTGCGCTGGGCTGCAGCGGTTCTCGCCACATGGGCACTGGCGGTTACGGCCATTCACCTGATTACGCCCCGGTTTCAAATCAGCGACAAGACGCTGGCCATCGCCCGCAACTTCCTCGCGCAACCCAAGGAACGTGCAGACTTTGAATATCTTGTCGCTCAACCCGTCTGGCAGGGACAGAAGTTGAAAACCTTGTTGGAACAGGTTGAGTTGGCCGGTTACAATCGCGAGCTGGTCAATTGGCAATTGGATGACAAGATGTATCGGGATTTCGTTCTATCGCCGGCGACTACGGGTGGTGCCGGTGAAAAGCTTAATTGGCGACGCCCTTTGTGGGAGGAATTTTATCCGCGCATCCGCCACGAATCATCACTGGAAGGCGCGGCCAGAATTGTTGCGCGGCATGTTCGTGAACGCGTGACGGTCATCACCGCACCGAATCTGTTCCATGATGTGCCGGCGATTTGGCTGAGACAAATTACCGATGAAGCCGGTTTCGAAATCATCTACGTCGCCGCCCTGCGCTCGGTCGGCGTGCCGGCGCGACTGGACTCACAACGACAAGCTGAGTTTTGGGATGGGGCCAAATGGGTTTCGGCACCACGACCGGCAATCACGAACTGGTAATTGCAAGCAACGCCGTTGTTTTGCCGAAGCAGGCATGATAACGAGGTGCGGAAAATCCTGATTTCATGCAAACTGGGCTTTGCGATTGTTCCGGCCGAATCTATAATCGCCAGGTCGTTCGTAAAACTTTTATGAAACCCATTTGCCGCGCCGCTGTTTTTCCTGGCTGGCTGGTTGTCATGTTTTTTTGCCTGGCCGCCGTCGCGCCCGGGTTTGCCAAGATGACCGTCATCGGTTTGCGCTGCGAGGGGTTGGACAATCCGCTGGGCATTGACGCGCCGAAGCCGCGGCTGGGCTGGATCTTGAATTCCGATCCCGCAGAGCGGGGCCAGCGCCAGACGGCGTATCAAATCCTCGTGGCCGGCAGCGCGGAAAATCTCAAGGCTGACCAGGGCGATTGGTGGGACAGCGGCAAGGTGAATTCCGACCGGTCGATCCAGGTCGGTTATGCGGGCAATCCGCTCACCTCGAACGCGCGGTGCTTCTGGAAGGTCCGCGTGTGGGACCAGAACGGCAACGTTTCGGACTGGAGCGAGCCGGCGTTGTGGACGATGGGACTGTTTTTTAGGCCGCCGGACCTGCCTTCGCCGAAAGGCCCCGGCGCGGCAAACTGGAAAGCAAAATGGATTGGCCTGGATGGCGAGAATGCGACCAATTATCTGACGAACACCTCGTGGATCTGGTATCCGGGCGGGGAACCGGCAAAATCCACGCCGCCCGGCTCGAATTATTTCCGCCGCACGTTCGTCCTGCCCGACAGCGAAATCAAGAGCGCCCGCATCCAGCTGACCGGCGACAACGAGGTGCATGGATTCATCAACGGACGCGACATCGGCGGTCGGAACAATCCCCGCATGGTCCGGGACCAGGACATCACCTACCGTCTCGAACCGGGTATGAACCTCATCGCCTTGCTCGGCAAGAACCAGGGCGACCGGCCGAAACCGGCGGGAGTCATCGCGCAGCTGGAGGTGGAATTTCAGAACGGCGACACGCTGGTCATTCCCACTGACGAACAATGGAAGGCGTCCGACAAGTTGGCGAATGGCTGGTCCGAAACCGGTTTTGACGATTCCCAATGGATGGCGGCGACCAATCTCGGCCCGGCGGGCATCGAACCGTGGGGCAACGTCCGCACCTCCGAACCGCGCCGCCAGCCGGCGCGCTGGTTGCGCAAGGAATTCACCGTGGGTAAAAAGGTCCAACGCGCAACGGTTTCCTTCTCCGGCCTGGGCTGGTCGGAGCTGTATTTGAACGGCAGCAAGGTCGGCGACCACGTCCTGTCCCCGGCGTTCGCCCAATATAACCAGCGCGTGTTTTACGTGACCTACGATGTCACCAGACAGTTGCAACGCGGCAAAAACGCGCTGGGCGTGGTGCTGGGCAACGGACGTTATTATGCCGACCGCAGCCGGGTTTACACCGGGACGGCCGATTTCGGCTGGCCCAAGCTGCTCCTGCAACTGCGCATTGAATACACGGACGGTTCGGTGGCGGACGTGGTCAGTGACGAAACGTGGAAACTGACGACCAACGGGCCGATTGCGGCCAACAACGATTACGACGGTGAGGAATACGATGCGCGTGGCGGGTTCCAGGGCTGGAGCCAGCCGGGTTTTTACGATCAATACTGGCAGCCGGCGCAACCCGCCGAACCGCCGCCGGGCGTGGTGGCGGCGGAAATGATCGAGCCGATGCGGGTCACCCAGACATTGAAGCCGGTGGCGATGACCCAACCGAAGCCGGGCGTGTACATTTTTGATCTGGGCCAGAACCTGGTCGGCTGGTGTCGGCTGCACGTGGCCGGCCCGGCGGGCAGGAAAGTTACCTTGCGTTTTGCGGAGACCCTCAAGCCTGACGGCACGCTTTACCTGGCCAACCTGCGCGGGGCACAGGTCACGGACACTTACACGTTGAATGGCAGTGGCGCAGAAACCTGGGAACCGCGTTTCACGACGCACGGGTTCCGGTACGTTGAAATGACCGGTTATCCCGGCAAACCGACCCTCGATTCGGTCGAAGGCCGGGTGGTGAATGACGATCTGGCAACGGCCGGCACCTTTGAATGTTCTGATCCTTTGCTCAACCGGATTTACCGCGCCATGGTCTGGGGTGTGCGCGGCAATTATCACAGCATCCCCACCGATTGCCCGCAACGCGACGAGCGGCAGGGCTGGCTGGGCGACCGGTCGGAGGAATCGCACGGTGAAACATATATGTTCGACAACCGCCGGCTTTACTCCAAATGGCTGCAGGACATGGCGGACGCCCAACGACCCAACGGCAGTGTGCCGGACATCGCCCCCGCGTTCTGGCAGATTTATTCGGACAACGTCACCTGGCCAAGCAGCGGCATCATCATCCCCGAAATGCTGCGCCAGCAATATGCCGACCTGCAAACCATCTCGCGTTGTTATCCCGGCGCCAAAAAGTGGATGGATTTCATGGCCGGTTTCGTCAAGAACGGCCTCATTTCGAAGGACGCCTACGGGGACTGGTGCGCGCCGCCGGAAGACCCGACGTTGATTCATTCCCGGGATCCGAAGCGGGAGACGGACAAGACGCTGCTGGCGACGTCCTATTACTATTACGACCTGTGCCTGATGGAACGGTTCGCCCGGATGCTCGGGAAAAACGATGACGCCCAGCGGTTCCACGAACAGGCCGGGAAAATGAAGGCCGCGTTCAACCAGAAATTCCTCAACCGCAAGCTGGGCCAATATGACAACGGCACCCAGACCTCGAGCGTGCTGCCGCTGGCATTCGGCCTCGTGCCGGATGACCTGCGCCCGCGGATTTTCCAGCACCTGGTGGACAAGGTTGAGAAGGAAAGCCATGGACACATTGGCACGGGCCTGGTCGGCGGCCAGTATTTGATGCGGGTGTTGTCCGACCACGGCCGGCCGGACCTGGTTTACACGATGGCGACGCAAAAAGATTATCCGAGTTGGGGTTACATGATGGAACACGGCGCGACAACCATCTGGGAACTGTGGAACGGCAACACCGCCGACCCGGCCATGAACTCCGGCAACCACGTCATGCTGATCGGCGATTTCGTGATCTGGCTGTATGAGGACCTGGCGGGCATCAAGCCTGACCCGGACCAGCCTGGGTTCAAGCACATCCTCATGAAGCCGTTGCCGGTTGGCGATTTGAAGTTTGTCAAAGCCACACATTATTCGCCGTATGGCTTGATCGTCAGCGACTGGAAAAGGCGCGGCGGGACGTTCGACTGGCAGATTGAAGTCCCGGCCAACACGACCGCCACGCTTTTCGTCCCGGCGAAAAACCTCGAGCAAGTCTTCGAAAGCGGCCAGTTTGCCAGGACCGCCGCCGGCGTGAAATTTCTGCGGATGGAAAACGGCCGGGCTGTCTTCAACGTCGGCAGCGGCAAACATCACTTTGTCAGTGAATGACGATGCTGTTTAAAAGGCTTTTCTCGTTGCCGGTCTGGCTCGTTCTGGCGGGGCTGCTGGCTTCCACCGGCGCGCGGGCAGGCTTCCTGCCGACGCGGGAGCAGATCCGGAGCGACATGGAGCTGGCCAACCGTTATTTTACGAACAAGTGGCCCACAGCCGGTTGCACCAATTGCCTGCCCGGAAACCGCCCGAGCAACGTCTGGACGCGGGGCACCTACTTCGAGGGCGCTTTGGCGCTTTACCGGATCAATCATGCCCCGGAAATCTATGACTATGCCGTGCGGTGGGGCACCTTCCATGACTGGGCGTTGCGCTATGGTGACACGGACATCGATCCCAACAGCCAATGTGCCCTGCAAAGCTACATCGAACTTTACCAATTCGATCCCGCCCGCACGAACCGGCTGATGCACGCCATCAGCAATGCGAACTACTGGCTCCGCAACACCAACCTCAACCGCCTGACGTTTGTGGACACCCTGCACATGTCGATGCCGATGTTCGCCAAGCTCGCCGCCCTGACCGGCAACACTAATTATGCTGAGCGGATGTACGCCTGCTTCGATTACATCAAAAGTGTGCACGGCCGCTCCAACGGCCTCTACAACGCCACCGATCATCTTTGGTGGCGGGACACGAATTTTATGGCCGGCTACCGCGCGTCGGACGGTACCACGCAAAAATGCTACTGGTCGCGGGGCAACGGCTGGGCCTTTGTCGCCCTGGCCCGGGTCATGGATGTGCTTCCGCCGACCGACCCGCATTACGCCGTGTATCGGCAGACCTTTCAGCAAATGGCTGCGGCCCTCAAGGCGGTGCAGCGGCCGGACGGGTTCTGGAACGTCAACCTCGGTTGCGCCAACGACTATCCCGGTCCGGAAACCAGCGGTACGGCGATGTTCACCTACGGACTGGCCTGGGGGATCAACAAGGGCTGCCTCGACATCCATGCGTATCTCCCCTCGGTCATCAACGGGTGGAACGCCCTGGCTGCCGGCGCGCTGCATCATGAGGCAGGCGCAAACGACGGATTTCTGGGTTATGTGCAGGGCACCGGCGACCAGCCCGCCAGCGGCCAGCCGGTCACTTACAACAGCGTGCCCGACTTTGAGGATTACGCCCTGGGCGCCTTTCTGCTGGCCGGCAGCCAGGTCTATGCGCTTGACGCGTTGCCCGTCATCATCCAGCAACCGGCGGGAGAGACGGTCAATGCCGGACAGATGGTTACCTTCAATGTCGTCGCCACCGGGGCCCCGGCCCCCGTATTTCAATGGCGGAGGGATGGCACCAACCTTTCCAATGGTGACCGAGTGTCGGGGGCCGCAACGTCCAGCCTGACCTTGACCAAAGTGCGGATCGTGGACGCGGGCAATTACACGGTTATGGCTACCAACCTTGCGGGCATGGCAACCTCGAGCAAAGCGGCACTCGATGTGAACTGAGAAAGCGTATCCTGGCATGTCGCCGCCCGCATCAAATCACCATCGCAATCGGCCTGTCCGCCAACAATCCGTTCGCCTTATGCCGCGTTCTTCGCTACGTTTCCGGCGTATGGCTCATGCTGCTCGCCGCTGTTTCCGGATCGGACTGTTTGCGCTGCCGGCTTTGTGTCTGGCAACCGGGTGTGCGACGGCCAATCATTCCTCTGCGATCCTTAAATCCGAATTTCTCTACGAGACCGCTCCATTCCCGTCGTGCCATGCCTCGACCATTGCGGAAACAAAATCGGGCCTGGTGGCCGCGTGGTTCGGCGGAACCGCCGAACGCAATCCGGACGTGTGCATTTACGTGTCGCGAAACGAAAACGGTCACTGGACGTCGCCGGCGGAGGTGGCGGACGGTGCCGGTTTTGCCTCCAGCCGGTACCCGTGCTGGAATCCGGTGCTGTTCCAGCCCAGAACCGGGCCGTTATTGCTGTTTTACAAGGTCGGCCCGAGCCCGGCGTTGTGGTGGGGCATGATGATGACGTCGGATGATGATGGCAAAACCTGGTCGAAGCCAGGGCGATTGCCGGTGGGGATTCTGGGCCCCATCAAAAACAAGCCGGTGCAACTGGCGAACGGCGACATTCTTTGTCCGTCGAGCACGGAAGGCGAAGGCGGCTGGCGGGTCCATTTTGAACGCACGGGTGATTTGGGCCGGACCTGGCAGACCACGCCACCGGTGAATGACGACAAGGAAATCGGCGCCATCCAGCCGAGCATCCTTTTCCACCCCGGCCACAAACTTCAGGCGCTGGGGCGGACGCGGCAGGGAAAAGTTTTCTCGATCTGGTCGGATGACGATGGCCGGGCCTGGGGAAAAATGGGGCTGACTTCGCTGCCCAATCCGGATTCCGGCACGGACGCCGTGACGCTAAGAGACGGGCGCCAGCTTTTGGTCTACAATCACAACACCCGGGAGGCGACCCGCAACAAGGGGCGCAGCCCGCTCAACCTCGCCGTTTCCAACGACGGCGAGACCTGGCAAGCCGCCCTGGTTTTGGAAGACGATCCCATGGCGCCCAGCGGCTTCGCGTATCCGGCGGTGATTCAAACGAGTGATGGTCTGGTTCACATCACCTACACCTGGAAGCGCCAGCGCATCAAGCATGTGGTGGTCGATCCGGCAAAATTCAGATTGCGATCCATGCCACAAGGCGAGTGGCCGAAGTGACTCTGCGCTTTGTAATCGTCAGGCGTAATCGAGGCGGTGCGAGAATTAGTGATGCTGTTCAGAGTGGGCTGGTATCACAAAAAAATCGATTGTCTTTTACCGGTTTGGACGTATACTGTTGCATGAAGCAATCAGGTCGTGTTGTCATTTTTAGCAAGCGATTTGTTACTTTTTACATTACATGTTCAATCGCCATATGCTAAATAGTCCTTGTTAACTCCATTTACCCAGTATGCGCATGTATATGACCGTTTTGGCGTCCAAGAGTCGGTGTCGTTCCGGTGCTTTCGGCGGCACCCGACTTGGAAAGGGCCGGACCGGGGCTTTTACCCTCATTGAATTGCTGGTGGTGATTGCCATCATCGCCATTCTGGCGGCCCTCTTGTTGCCGGCGTTGACCAAGGCGAAACAAAAAGCCGAAGGCATCGCTTGCATGGCCAACACCAAACAGCTCCAGGCGGCGGCGATGGTCTATACAGGTGACTACGCCGAATTGCTCATCCCCAATGGTGTCGGCGGCAACTGGGTGATTAACAGTCCTACCGAGAATTGGAGCAGTTCAATCGCCAACAACACGCCGGATTTGTATATGGACCCGGCAAAATCATTGATCGCTGATTATATCAAGAGTGTCAGTATTTTGAAATGCCCGGGAAACCACTTGGATGCGCAAAATGGCTCTCGGATTCGCGACATTTCCTTGAATGCTGTAATGGCTGGAACGCCGACCGATGGCGGCGCGGATCCGGTGCGGAAATTTACGTTTGATTCCAACAAAGGTGCCACAAAGACATCACAATTGATCCGGCCCGGGCCCGCGAGCATTTATACGTTTTTGGACGAACATGGGAACAGCATTGACGACGGTGTTTTCCAACTTGATCCCGGCCAGCCCCCGGCAGGTGTGGCTTGGCGGAATATACCGGCCCCTTACCACAACGGCGCTTACAGTGTATCCTTTGCTGACGGTCATTCCGAAGTCGTCAGATTTATCGAACGGGGGGGCAGCCCCACAGCTCGCTCATCAATTTTGCCCGTTGTACCACAGGACAGCTATGCGTTCGGTCTCCCCAACAAGTACAATAACAACACCACGTGGTTTGACGGTCAAGGGCACTATGTGGTGGGCAGGAGCCAAGACTATCAGAAACTGGTTGACGGAACGCCTTATCAGCCAAAATAAATTATCAATAAGCTAAACCTGGATTTTTCAAACCCGACCCAACCCGACCCGACCCGACCCGACCTGACCCGACCTGACCCAACCCAACCCCAACCCCAGTTCAGTCTGGGACCCCAAGTCATGAACATAATCAACCAAATCCAAAACGATTCTCGCAATCGAATCAACGTCTTGTCCACCCGCTGTCGCCAATGGTCAAAATTTGCCGTGGCCAGCCTGGCGCTGGTCGTTGGTATCTCGTGCACGGTTCCGCTTCAGGCGCAAACGGTCACATTCATCGGGCCTAGAGTTCGCGCCACGATGCCGGTCGGGAATGCTGGTATGTTGATCATATCCAATAGCATGGCATACTCGACCAATGGCGTCATACCGGATGGTGATGGCAATATGATTATCCAGCCGATTAGTTTGTCGGTCTCGGGACTGCCTGCCGGCGCCTCGTTTAGTCTCACTAACTGCACCGATATAACCGCGCCTTCCAATTTCGTGCCGACCGCACTCCGCACCAACAGCAGCACCACGATCAGGTTGTGGTTGACCCTCAGTCTGGACGGCTCCACGCCCGAAGGCACCTATCCTTTCAGTTTGAGTGCCAACGGCGGTGCGACGAATACCATTATCTACACCCTGGATGTGGCTCATATCTGGAACAGCAGCACCAATGCGGCCGCGGATGGCGCCGGCAATTGGTCGGATCCCAGCAAGTGGTCGGGCAATGGCACGGCTGGCACCAATACCGATGCCAACGTCGTGTTCACCGAAGCCGGCGGGCAATCAAATACCTTCTTCATAGCTGGGGTAATCACCAACAACTTGATCGACAGCATTGTGGATAATGACGCGACCATCAGTTCGATCCGTTTTTCGGAAACAAACAATGCCAACCGTTATCATACGATTCAGATTAATCCGGGCAAAACCCTGACCATAACGGGCACCAATGGTCTCAGCGTCTTGAGAGATTACGTCAATGAAATCGGCGCCATCGCTTCGGGGATAACCGTGACGTTTACCAGTGCGAACGGCGGGACCCTGGTGATTACCAACAACAAGGCAAATTTTGCCATTCTGCCCGACAATCTGGGCGCAAACTTATGCCTGCTCGACCTGTCGGGATTGGATAATTTTCGGGCGACTGTATACCGCTTTACGTCGGGTGATGCCTTGGCGTATCCGAACTTTTGGAACCTGGATGCCAACAACTATGGCAATCGCTTCAACACCAGTGTTCCGAGGAGAATGATCCCCAATTTTGCCATGGCAAAAACCAACATTATCCGGACGTCCTTCGTGGGCCCGGATAATTATACGAACGACACATCCAGAGATTATGCCATTTGCTTTTCCAGGGGGGCATATGGTTCGACGACCACCGCCGGACCGCCACTCTGGACCCTGGGTGTCAGCAATATTTTCTTTGCCGACAGCATCTGTTTCAATGCTTATGGCAGCGGGAACGCAAACACCTATTGTCGGTTCAATAGCGCCCCGGCATTTACCAACAACCCGATCGCCATTTTCCGGGGAACCAATGGCGGGCGGATGGCCATGTTTGCCATCAGCGATGCCGCTGGAACCAACACCGAAGTCAGCAGCACCAAAGGAGCCGTTGATTTGAACGCCAATCGTGGAGTAGTGGACGCTTTGGTGGATCGGGTCATTATCGCTGCGGACCGGCCTCTCATCAGTGGCGGTTCCAGTGATCAACCGAACCATCAAGGGGCATTCATATTCGGGGCCGGCATATTTGATGCAAACACGGTGATTCTGGGCTACCAGCATTCCGGCATTCATACCAACCTCATCACTCAAGATTTCCGCGGTTATTGCCAGGGAACTCTGACGGTGACCAATAAGGGAGTGTTTAAAATCAATAAGACGCTGACACTGGGCTATACCACGGAAGCACAAAACTCGTCGGGTCCTGAGACCTTCAACAATTTCGGCCGGGTTAACATCGATGGGGGCGGCACGCTCATGGTCAATACCGTCCTGGTGGGCGGCGAAACCAAAAATTCCGGAGCCAACAGCATCGCCCTTACCAGCAATCCCACGAATACCTCCACCCTGATTGTTTCCAATACCGTCGCGGGCCCTGACAAGGCCCTGGCAACCTTCAGCATGAGCGGTGGCTCGGTGTTGCAGCTTTTTGTCAACGGCAATTCCAACGCGCCGTATGTTTATACCACCAACCTGACGGTCAGTGCGGGTAATTTCATCAAGATCGGTTCGTTGGTGAATGTGACCTACACCGGCGGCGTCGCCCAGTTCCCCCTCATTTCGTATTTGGCTGGAACGCCCAGCATACCCGGGGTAATCATGCCGGCCGGTTTTGTCGGGTCCGGAAGCATCATCCCCAACGGCAGCACCGAGTGGGACTTGTATATTTCAACGAATCCTCCGAATACCAACCTGCTCTGGCGCGCACCAGCCGGGGGCACGGGCACGGCAGATTGGGATACGAGCACCAAGTCCTGGCTGGATTTGTCAACCGCGGTAATGACCAACTTCCACAACGGCGATGCTGTTCGGTTTGACGACACGCCCGGCTTTGCCACCAATATCAATCAGGCAGTTTCCATCCTGCTTCCGGGCCAGGTGAACATGAGCAATACCGTGCTGAACTACAAGTTCACCGGTTCCGGTCTGCAAGGCGGTGGTACGTTGACCAAGACGGGCACAGGAACCCTGCAGGTTGCCGGTACCGTTTCGCTCCCGATGACGATTACACAAGGTTTGCTGACCAACACTCCAGCTGGCGCCACCCTCGGTATATCGGTTGGGGCTGGTGCCTCACTCGTCAATTCGGGAACCATCAATGGCGATGTCAGTTGTGCCGGGCAGGTTTTAAACCTCGGGGTGATCAACGCCGGGTTGACCGTTTCCGGTGTGGTGACCAACCTGGGCGGCATTCAGGGCGGCGCGTTCACGGTGCAGGATGGTGGATTCTTGTACAACGGCACCAATGCCACCATCAATAACTTTGGCGCGAGCACGGTTTCCAGCAACGCCACATTGATCAGTGACGGCTACCTGGGCGATGGGACTTTCTTCGCCAACTCTGTTCAAAGCCTGACGGTTGCGGGCACGTTCAAAGATACCGGCGCGAGTACTCTCGCTCCTTCAATGATGGTGCAAACGTTGACCATCAACCCGGGTGCCGTGTTTATACCGGGCGGTGATAATATTGGCACCTCCGTAGCCCATCCTCCGTCTGGTGCGGCCGTCAACACCATACCGGGCCGGGTGGTTTTCAGCAGTGGTTCCACCAACCTGTTCAAGGTGGATGCCGGCACCCTGGCCAGTACTCGGGTGCTCTCCGGGTTCCAGGACTTCGGTCCCAGCCAGAGTTCCCAGCTGCAAAACGGCTCTACCCTGATCATCACCAATGTGAGCGGCACGCCATTTGCCGCCGGACAATTCTTCAGGTTGTTTGGGGAGTACTCCGTTGGTGGGAATCCTGTGCCTACCGGCACGGCTACCAATGCATTCCCGGTGATTGTTCCGGCCAAGCCGGGACCGGGCTTGATCTGGGACCTGACGCGCTTGTGGGGTAACGATGGAAGCGGGAATTGGGGTTACATTGGGGTTGCCAAGCCCGGGATTGTTCTCTTGACGAACAGCTTCACCCTCGCCGGGGGAACCGGAACCAACTGGGACGGAACCAACATCGTTGCACAGTTCTCCTGGCCTGCCACCAATTACGGCTGGCGATTGCAGACTCTCGTCACGCCGAAGGGGGTCGGTTTGGTGGCCAGCACCAACTGGGATTGGACGGGCATTGCCGGCTCCTGGACGAACCTCAGCATGACGTTCTCCAACAAGCTATCGACCACCAACACCGTGTTCTACCGGCTGGTTTATCCGTAAGCGGGCGGCAACAACCTGCTTTCGGCTTGGTTGCAAAGCCGGGGTTAAGCGGAAGCTTGGCCCCGGCTCGTTTTTTAGGAAGCCACCGCCCAGAAACTGGCGGATGGGCTATAACCTCAAGCGGTTTGTGAACGTCTATCGAGACTTGAACATTTCATCAATGACCCGCTGGCGGAACATCCCGGTTTTGTGTGTTGGTGCATTGACGCTGACAGCGACGTTGCCGGTAATCTCTTCACTTGCTGCTGAACCCGCACCCGGACCGCACCTGGCTTTTCCCACGGCGGAAGGCTATGGACGATTTGCCGTGGGAGGACGGGGCGGACGTGTGATACACGTTACCAATCTTAATGACACGGGGCCGGGCAGCCTCCGCGAGGCTGTGGACGCCGACGGCCCGCGTACCGTGGTATTCGATGTGTCCGGCCTCATCACGCTCGAATCCAGGCTCATTATCAAGAAGCCAAACCTCACCATCGCCGGCCAGACCGCGCCCGGCAACGGGATTTGTATCCGCAAGTATAACGTCGGCATGTTGGGCGCGACCAACGAGATCGTTCGCTTCCTGCGCGTGCGCCCCGGCAATATCTCCGGCACCACGCTCGACGGCATGGGTATGGCGTCGAGTGATCAGTGCATCATTGACCACTGCTCGATCAGCTGGACGATCGATGAGGCGTTCAGCTCGCGTGGCGGCAAGAACATCACATTTCAGCGCAACCTGATTTCGGAGGCGCTGAATGATGCCGGACACAAGAAATATCCGCCCGGCACGCAGCATGGCTATGCCGCGAGCATCAGTGGGGACATCGGCAGTTTTCATCACAACCTGCTGGCGCATTGCGCCGGGCGCAATTGGAGCCTGGCCGGCGGTTTGGACAAGAAGACGAGCGCCTATGCCGGCCGGCTCGACCTCCGCAACAACGTCGTTTACAACTGGAAGAACCGCGCCACGGACGGTGGTGCGCGCGAGGTCAATTTCGTGGCTAACTATTACAAGCCCGGCCCGGCGACGAAATTCTTTTACGCGCTCAACGCGCAATACGGCGGCTTCCCCGGCACGCAGCAGTATTACTTCGATGGCAACGTTATGCCGGGGCATTTCGGTCTGACGAACCAGACCGCCGGGCGTACGGCGACCACCGAACGCGGCGGCAAATTGCCGACCGAATACAGTCCGTGGGTGGACAAACCGTTCTTCGAACCTTTTGTGAAAACCCAGAGCGCGGAGGAGGCCTACACCAACGTGCTCGCCAACGTGGGCTGCAATTTCCCGGTGCTGGACGACCATGATCAGCGCGTCATCGCCGAGACGCGCGCCGGCACCTTCAAGTTCAAAGGCAGCAAGACCAGCCTGCCCGGATTGCCCGACTCGCAGGACGACGTTGGTGCCTGGGATAATTATCCGGAGGTGCATCGCCCCGCCAACTGGGACACCGACCACGACGGCATCCCCGACGACTGGGAGAAAGCGCACGGGCTGAATCCCAAGGATCCGTCGGATGCGAACAAAGATTTGAATGGGGATGGTTATACGAATCTGGAGAAATATCTGAACTCGCTCGTCGGCGAGTATTCGCGCTGAAAAACCGGAACTCATGAAAAGCAAAATTCTTTGTGTTGCGATGCTTTTGCTTGTCACCCGGCTCGGCCTGACCCGTGAAAGCTGGCCCGTGGCCGACGACGCCATCAATCGGCGCGACGCGGCTTGGAATCAATACGAGCAGCAGGTCATCGCCAACGTTGCGCCGCAACTCGCCGCTTGGGAGAAGAAAGGCAAGCCGTTCATTCCCTGGGCGGCCAAACCGGAAGATTTGCCGCAAGCGAAAGTGCCCGCCTTTCCCGGGGCGGAAGGCGGGGGAAAATTTTCCTTTGGCGGTCGCGGGGGAAAGATTTTTGTGGTGACCAACCTCGCCGATAGCGGGCCGGGCACATTGCGCGAGGCGTGCGAATCCGCCGGACCGCGCATCGTCGTGTTCAATGTCGCCGGCATCATTCATCTGGAAAAGCCGGTTTACATCGAAGCGCCGTATCTCACGATTGACGGTCACACCGCGCCGGGTGACGGCGTCTGCATCGCCGGCAACGGCCTTGTGGACAACGCTCACGACGTCGTCATCCGCTATCTTCGCCTGCGTCGCGGCAACCTCGACATTTTCAACCGGCACGGTTCGCACTATGGCAATCCAATTGGCAACATCATCATCGACCATGTTTCGGCCAGCTGGGGCCAGGACCAGAACCTGGACACTTACCGCCACCTGTATCAGCCGACAAATGGCGGCCCGGCGCTGAAACTTCCTGCCGTCAATGTTACGATTCAATGGAGCATCACCAGCGAGGCGCTGAACACCTACAACCACGCATTCGGCGGCGATTGGGGCGGCCGCAACACCGGGTTTCATCACAACCTCCTGGCTTGCAACACGGGCCGCAATCCGAGCGTCGCGATGACTTACGATTTCAATTTCGTCAACAACGTACTCTTCAACTGGCGGCATCGCACCGTGGATGGCGGCGGCGAGGAAAGTCTCTACAACATCATCAACAATTACTATAAACCCGGCCCGGCGGTGAATCCCGGCCCGGTGGCTTACCGCCTGTTGCAGCCTTCTGCCACGCAATCGAAACAGAACCCGGTGCCGCGCTTCGGCAAGGCGTATGTCGCGGGCAATATTGTCGAGGGAAACGGAAAGGTTTCCGCCGACAACTGGGCGGGTGGCGTGCAGTTTGCCGATGGCGGTTCGAAGGATGACCCGACCATCACCACCAATGACAACGTGAAAAAATTCGTCGCGCAAGTGCGCGTGGACAAGCCGTTCCCGATGCCGCCGATGACGATGACGTCGGCGAAGGAAGCGTTCGACGCCGTTTTGGCAAAAGCCGGGGCCGCGTTGCCGCGCCGGGATGCCGTGGATGAGCGCGTCATCGCCGCCGTCCGCACCGGCCGGGTCTGGAGCGAAGGCAAGGAGATCACGCCGCCGCCGATGAAAGGGCTGGCGAAAAACAACGTCGGCCAGGCCGGCAACGGCATCGTCACCGATCCGGCGCAGGTCGGCGGCTATCCCGAATACAAAGGTGAACCGATTAAAGATTTGGGCCCGGACGGAATTCTGCTTTCCTGGAAAAAGAAATTTGGTCTCGACGTGAATGACGCTTCACTCGCGCAAAAAGATCTACAGGGCGATGGTTACACGGTCATGGACAAATACCTCGCCGGGCTCGATCCCACGAAGAAGATTGACTGGAATGATCCGCGCAGCAACGTGAACACGCTGGCGGGAAGCAATTGAGCGGGATGAAGTGCGCCGGGCTGATGCTTGATGGAGCGATATAATGGTATGGTGGGTTTGTGGGGATGGCTGTTAAATTTGAACATTTACACTATGAAAAGAGAACTATTCGTATGTTTAGCCATTTGGGCAGTGGCAATTTCTGTCCTGGCTCAGGGATACCCGCAAGTTCCACCCGACATCATGGAGGCATCCCGGGCGGAACGATCCGCGGCGGGCAGGCTGTCCGATGAAGCGTTCCAACGCGCATTGCCGGTGATCAAGGAATGGGAGGCCAAAGGCAAGCCCTACCTGCCCGGTGCGGCCAAGCCCGAGGATCTTCCGCAGGCCAGGATTCCCGCGTTTCCCGGTGCGTGGGGTGGCGGCATGTATTCGTTTGGCGGGCGTGGCGGCAAGGTCATCGTCGTCACCAATTTGAATGACGGCGGGCCGGGAAGTTTTCGTGACGCTTGTGAACAGGGCGGGCCGCGCATCGTCGTTTTCAATGTTGCGGGAGTAATTCGCTTGAAAGCAGCGGTCAGCATTCGCGCACCCTACATCACCATCGCGGGCAATACCGCGCCGGGTGATGGTGTTTGCCTTGCCGGCAATACTGTCGAGTTGAACACGCACGATATCGTCGTCCGCTACCTGCGTTTTCGTCGCGGCAAGACCGACGCGGCGGACCGCGATGATTCTTTGGGCGGCAATCCCGTCGGCAATCTCATCATTGATCACGTTTCCACCTCATGGAGCCTGGATGAAAATCTTTCGATGTATCGCCACATGTATCAGCCCCCCGCCGGCGGCAAGGAGCTCAAATTGCCCACGGTCAACGTTACGATCCAGAACTCAATCTCCTCCGAGTCGCTCAATATTTTTCATCACGCTTTCGGTTCCACCATCGGCGGCCTGAACAGCACCTTCACCCGCAATCTTTGGGCCTGCAACACCGGGCGCAATCCCAGCGTCGGCATGTATGGCGACTTCACTTTCGTGAACAATGTGCTCTTCAATTACCGGCATCGCACGGTGGATGGCGGCGACCAAAACAGTTATTTCAACATCATCAATAACTACTTCAAACCCGGGCCCGGTACCCCCGACAATGATGTCGCCTATCGCCTGCTCAAGCCTGAATCCGAGCGCAGCAAGACGGTGGTGGATCATTTCGGCAAAGCCTACGTGAATGGCAACGTTGTAGCCGGACATGACAATGTGACGGAGGACAATTGGGATGGTGGGGTGCAGCCTGACGTCAAATCCGAACCGCTCAAAACCGCTCTGGCTAAGATTCGCGTTGACGAACCTTTCAAGCACGCGCCGCTGCCGATCGTTTCTGCGACCAACGCCTACGAATTTGTTCTCGCCAACGTCGGCGCCACGCTGCCACATCGCGACCCGGTGGACGAGCGCATCATCAAGGAAGTCCGCACGGGGGTTATTCCGCCCATCCACATCGCGAAGGGTTCGCAAGAGAAGGCCAAATTTTATGGCTATGCCCAAAAATGGACCGATGAACTGGCCGACCTCGTCCCGAAAGGCTTCATCACCGATCCCAGCGAGGTCGGCGGCTGGCCTGAATACAAGGGCACGCCTTACAAGGATTCCGACGGCGACGGCATGCCCGATGACTGGGAAATCAAGAACCATCTCAACCCGGAAGATCCTTCGGACGCCGTCAAGGATTCCGACGGTGACGGCTACACCAACATCGAGGAATTCCTCAACGGCACCGACCCGAACAAGGCGGTGGACTACGCCAAAGTGGAGAACAACGTCAACACACTGAAGTAGCAGCCTGGACGTCCGGCATTGGCAATGTCTGCACCAATATTCAATCAAAAGCTGCTGGTTGGAGCAAAGCCGTCCGGCAGCCTTTCGTTTTCGGCGAACCTTGCCGACCTTCCCAAACCGGCGTGAACCGCAACGCTCCAGGCTGGCGGGGTTATGCGTGGATGGTGGTGGCCTTGCTCTGGCCGGTGGCAATGCTCAATTACCTCGACCGGCAGATGGTTTCCACCATCCGGGCCTCCATCCGTGCCGATATCCCGAGCATCGCCAACGATCAGGACTTCGGCATGCTCATCGCGGTGTTCATGTGGGTGTATGCCTTCCTCAGTCCGATCGGCGGTTTCGTGGCGGACAAGTTCAACCGCCGTTGGACGGTCATCGGCAGTCTCGGCGTCTGGTCGGCCGTGACCTGGGCGACGGGACAAGCCACGACCTATTCCCAGATGCTTTGTTTTCGCGCGCTGATGGGCATCAGCGAGGCGTTTTACATCCCGGCCGCATTGGCGCTCATCGCGGATTTTCATACCGGCGGCACCCGGGCCCGGGCCGTGGGCATTCACCAAAGCGGCATCTATGCCGGCCTCGCGCTCGGCGGCATCGGCGGTTATATTGCGCAAACCAGCTCGTGGCGGAACTGCTTCACCTGGTTCGGCGTGGCGGGTGTGGTCTATTCGGTGGTGCTGATGCTGGCTTTGCGGGACGCGCCGGCACCGGCCGGTGAGGCCGGGCTGAAGAAGTCTTCCGTCACCATCGGTGAAACGTTGCGCGCTTTGTGGATCCAACCGGCGTTCTGGATCCTCGTGGTCTATTTCACCTTCCCCGCCATTGCGGGCTGGGTGACGAAGAACTGGCTGCCCACTTATCTGGCCGACACCTTCCAGCTCAAGGAAGGTCCGGCGGGAATGTCCGCCACAGGTTACATTCAACTGGCATCGTTCGTCGGTGTGTTGCTGGGCGGCGTGGTTGCCGATGGCTGGATGCGGGTGACGCCCCGCGGCCGCATTTATACCAGCGCCCTGGGCGTGTTCCTGCTCGTGCCGGCTTTGCTGGGACTGGGCTATGCGTGGAGCCTCGGCGCGGCCATTGCCTTCATGATATTATTCGGCATCGGCTGGGGATTTTTCGATTGCAACAACATGCCCATCCTCTGCCAGATTGCGCGGCCCGAACATCGTGCCACCGGCTACGGCTGCATGAATTTTGTGAGCATCAGCGTGGGCGCGGGCGCGACGGTGTTGCTCGGCTGGATGCGCGACCACGGCATCAAGTTTTCCGTGGCGTTTGCCGTGTCGGCGGCGGTAGCATTGTTGAGCGGAGGATTGATTCTCCTGGTCCGGCCGCGGAGCGAGCCGGAATTGCGCCGGCCGTGATTATTTGAGATGAAAACAGCCAAAATAAAAAAACCTCTGACTGGAATCATACCGCCGATGGTCACGCCGCTGCGGGATCGCGATGAACTGGATGTGGCGGGCCTGGAACGTCTCGTGGAACGCATACTTGAGGGTGGGGTCCATGGCCTCTTTATTCTCGGCACGACCGGTGAGGGGCCGAGCCTGGGCTATCGCTTGCGCCGCGAACTGGTTGAACGCGTCTGTCGCCAGGTGAAAAAACGCGTGCCGGTCCTGGTCGGCATCACCGACACGGCTTTTGTCGAGTCGGTCAATGTCGCCCGCCATGCCGCCGAGGCCGGGGCGAACGCAGTGGTGGCCGCCCCGCCGTATTATCTGCCCGAGGCCCAGCCGGAGTTGCGGGAATACCTCGATCATCTGGTGCCCGAACTGCCGCTGCCGTTGTACCTGTACAACATGCCCGCGCTGACGAAGGTTTCTTACGAGCTGGAAACCGTGCGCCATGCGATGGACGTCCCGCGCATCGTCGGCCTCAAGGACAGCTCGGGGAACCTCGACTACTTCAAGCGTGCCGCCGGCTTGTTGAAACATCGGCCGGACTGGTCGCTGTTGATTGGCCCGGAGGAAATGCTGCTGGAATCCATTTCCGTCGGCGGTCTGGGCGGCGTGAGCGGCGGCGCCAATTTGTTTCCAAAACTTTATGTAAAATTGTTCGAGGCCGCCCGCGCCGGTGAGACAGCCCGGGCCGGTGAACTTCAGGCGCAGGTCCTGCGTATCAGCAGTTCGCTCTACCGGATCGGCCGCCACTCATCGTCCATCATCAAGGGCATCAAATGCGCTCTCGCCTGCCTCGGCGTTTGCGACGATTTCATGGCTGAACCGTTCCACCGTTTCCGGGCGGAGGAGCGCGCGCTGGTCGAGAGCCGTTTGAAGCAAATCAAGGCTGACCTGGAGAAATTAAAACTCTGACCGGCGAATGGAAAAGCTGCAACCAATCGAGGCGGCGGACCGGAGCGGGGGCACCCCGTTTCGCGCCCGCGGGGGGGTGGCATTGGCCCCGCCGGCAAAGGGTTGCGCGCGCCCGGTGGGTACGGTGGTGCAGGGGGAGGTTTAA
>CAYPSF010000023.1:0-5650 GCA_964413165.1 uncultured Bifidobacteriaceae bacterium | reverse complement strand
ACGGCCTATTGCAAAAGCTGCAACCAATCTCGGGGGCGCACCGGCGCGGGTCCCGCTTGGTCCGCGCCGCGGGTGGCTTCCATTGCGCCACGCGGACAAGGCTGTCCGCGCTCCGGTTGCTTCCGTTCTGCCTGCTGCTGGTTTCCCGGACTGTGGCAGCGGACTTGTCCGTCCTGAAACCCGCCGCTTTCGCACACTACATCGAGCGTTTCAATGCGATGGAAGATGAAAACGTCACCAATTTTGTTGCCAATGCCGGCTCGTGGGACTGGCTCCGGAAAAACATCCCGTGGTTTGAATGCCCGGATCGCGCCGTGGAGGAAATGTATTATTTCCGCTGGTGGTCGTTCCGGAAGCACGTGGTCCAGACGACCAACGGGTTCGTGTTCACGGAATTTTTGACGCCGGTGCGGCACGCCGGCATCGACAACACCATCAGTTGTGCGGCGGGATTTCATCTGGCGGAAGGCCGTTGGTTGCACGACCCGGTCTATCTCGACGATTACACCCGGTTCTGGTTGCGCGGCAATGGCGGCAAACCGCAGCCGCATTTTCACAAATTCAGCAGTTGGTTCGCAGTCGCGGTTTATGATCGCTATTTGGTGACGCAGGATCGGGGGAGCGTCACCAACCTGTTGGATGATCTGGCGGCCGACTACCGGGCTTGGGAACAGGAACACCGGTTGGCCAACGGACTGTTCTGGCAATTTGACGTTCGCGACGGCATGGAAGAATCCATCAGCGGTTCGCGCACCAACAAAAACGCGCGCCCGACCATCAACTGCTACATGTTCGCCAATGCGCAAGCCATTGCCAATCTGGCCCGGCTGGCCGGCCGGCCGGAACTGGCCGGGGAATTCGACGCGAAAGCCGCGGATCTAAAACGTCTCACTCAATCCGGACTCTGGGATGACCAGGCGAAGTTTTTCAGGGTGCGGTTCGAGAATGGCCGCCTCTCGGATACGCGCGAAGAAATCGGTTTCATTCCCTGGATGTTTGAATTGCCGGACCCCGGCCAGGGATACGAGGCGGCCTGGGCCCAATTGACCGATCCCCGGGGATTTCAGGCGCCTTATGGCCTGACGACCGCGGAACGGCGGAGTCCACAGTTCCGTTCGCACGGTTACGGCACGTGTGAATGGGACGGGGCGGTCTGGCCGTTCGCCACGTCGCAAACACTCGTGGCCCTGGCTAACGTGCTCCGCGATTATCCTCAAAATGTCGTCACCCCGAACGACTATTTCGACGTCTTTCTCACTTACGTTCGCAGCCAGCAGGCTGATGGCAAACCTTACATCGGTGAATACCTCGACGAAATCACCGGCCAATGGATCAACGGCCGGGGCGGCCGCAGCCGTTACTACAACCATTCCACCTTTGCCGACCTGCTGATCACCGGCGTCGTCGGTTTGCGCCCGCGCGCGGATGACACGGTGGAGGTGCAGCCGCTGTTGCCTGGCGGCGTTTGGGACTGGTTTTGCCTCGACGGTGTGCAATACCACGGTCACACGCTCACCATTGTTTGGGACCAGGACGGCAAACATTATGGCCGGGGCGCGGGACTGGTGGTGCTGGCCGATGGGAAGCAAATCGCAAAAGCGGAGCGGCTGGAGCGCGTAACTGGAAAATTGCCATGAACCTGATACCTACAACCAAGGCAGCGGCTGTTATTGTCGCATGTGTCCTGTTTATCCCATTTGTCCTTCCTGCCGCGCCCCAAAAATTGTCCCCCGTCATTTCCACCGGTGCGGATGGCCGCCTGGTTTGTGACGCCGACGAACACGGCAATCGCGTCCCCGATTTTTCCAGTTGTGGTTACGCGGGAGGCGATCGGCCCATACCCAATGCGACCATCCGGGTCGTGGTGGCACCGGTGCCCGGTGACAGCACGGCACGCATTCAAAAGGCGATTGACTATGTCGCCAGCCTGCCGCCGGATGCCGACGGTGTTCGGGGCGCGGTTCTGTTGCTGAAGGGTCGCCACGAGGTTTTCGGCGGTTTGCAAATCACCAATTCCGGAGTGGTCCTGCGCGGCCAGGGGATGGGTGAGGACGGAACAGTCCTGGTGGCCGCCGGACTGGACCGCCGCACCTTGCTCCGCATCTGTGGCCGTTCCGAAAAGTCTGCCCAGGGCGGCTCGGCCCGTCAGGTCTCTGACGAATACGTTCCTGTTGGCGCAACCAGTTTCCGATTGAACGATGCGAGCGGATGGAAGGCCGGTGATTCAATCGAGGTAACCCGTCCGTCCACAAAAGAGTGGGTTGATCAACTTGGCGCGACCGAATTTGGCGGCGGCGAAGGCGGTGGTTGGAAGCCCGGCAGCTATGACATCGTCTGGGATCGGGTGATCAAATCCATCGAGGGCGACCGCATCACAGTGGATGTGCCGATAACGACGGCCATCGCGAAGAAGTTTGGCGGTGGGTTGGTGGAGAATTATTCCTGGCCTGGACGTATCAGCAATGTCGGCATCGAGAACCTGCGCCTTGAATCAGCGTTTGAGCCGGGCAATTTAAAGGACGAAAACCATTCATGGTGCGCCATCACGATGGAAAAAGTCTGTGACACGTGGGTGCGGCAGGTCGCCTTCGTGCATTTTGCCGGCTCAGCTGTGGCGGTTCTTGAAAGTTGCCAGCGAGTGACCGTTGAAGATTGTTTGTCGCTCGCGCCGGTATCCGAGGATGGCGGTTACCGGCGGAACACCTTCTTCACCATGGGGCAACAGACGCTCTTCCTGCGTTGTTATGCCGAGTACGGCCGTCACGATTTCTCGGTCGGCCATTGCGCCGCCGGGCCGAACGCGTTTGTGCAATGCGAAGCCCGGCTGCCCCTGTCCGACAGCGGCCCGATCGAAAGCTGGGCTTCCGGCGTCCTCTACGACAATGTCTCGGTCGACGGCAATGCGCTGACGCTCGGCTATCGCCCCGGCAATATTGCCTCCGTCGGCTGGGCAGCCGCCAACTCTGTTTTGTGGAATTGCAGCGCATCGGTCATTCGCTGCTGGAATCCGCCCGGCGCACAAAACTGGTCGTTTGGCTCCTGGGGCGGCTTCGAAGGTGACGGCGTCTGGCGCAGCTCGAATGATTTCATGTCGCCGAACAGCCTGTTTGCCGCGCAATTGGGCGACCGGCTGGGCGCGGAAGCCGTCGCGCGCCTGAAGCTCATGTCCCGGCCGCATGAAGAATCCAGCAATCCGCCGGTGGACAAGGCGCAGGAACTTGCGGCCGCCTCCCACCAGCCCGCACCGCTGCTGAAAGATTACATCGCGAATGCCGCAGCGCGCGATCCGATTTCGGCTGAACCCGGAAATGCAAAGCCGGTTGACGAAATTCCAGCGCCGAACTCCGAGCGCCGAGCTCCGAAATTGAAGCTATCCATCACCAATGGCTGGCTCACTTGCGATGGAAAGCTCCTCGTCGGCGGCACCGCCAGCGGGGCGTGGTGGCGGGGGACCATCCGTCCCCAAGAGGCTCCGGCCCTCGGCTTCAGCATAACGCGTTTCGTGCCGGGTCGCGTCGGGCCGGGCTTCGTCGATGATCTTGACGGCGTGGCCGATACCCTCGTCGCCAGTGGGGACGTGGTGCTCGACCACCATGAGGGGCTGTGGTACGACTGCCGCCGTATCGATCATGAGCGCACGCGCCGCATCAACGGCGACGTGCTCCCGCCGTTCTACGAAATGCCCTTTGCCCGCAGCGGCCAGGGCACGGCCTGGGACGGCTTGAGCCAGTATGACCTCACGAAGTTCAACCCGTGGTATTGGTCGCGGCTCCAGGCGTTCGCCGATGTTTGCGATGAACGCGGCCTGGTGCTGTTCAATGAAAATTATTTTCAGCACAACATTATCGAGGCGGGCGCGCACTGGGCGGATTTTCCATGGCGCTCGGCCAATAACATCAATCACACCGGTTTTCCCGAGCCGCCGCCGTACGCGGGCGACAAGCGCATCTTTCAGGCGGAACTGTTTTACGACGTGTCGCATCCGGTCCGGCGCGAGCTGCATCGCCGCTTCATCCGCCAGTGCCTGGACAACTTCACGAACAACGCCAACGTGATCCAGTTCACCAGCGCCGAGTTCACCGGGCCGCTGCACTTTGTGGAGTTCTGGCTCGACACGGTCGGCGAATGGGAGCGGGAAACCGGCCACCAGGCGCTGGTGGCGTTGAGTTGTCCGAAGGACGTGCAGGACGCCATCCTGGCTGACCCCATACGCAGTGCGGTGGTGGATGTGGTGGTGTTTCGTTACTGGTGGCGGACGGACAAGGGCGAGTTTGCCCCACCCGGCGGGAAGAATCTTTCGCCCCGGCAATTCCAGCGGCTGATGAAGGACACGCCGCCAGGCGATTTGAATCTTGCGGCCATGGCGTCGGAGTATCGCGCGAAGTTCCCCTCCAAACCGGTCATGGCGGCCAGTGAACAGGGCCTGGACCTGAGCCACGCGGGATGGGCGTACCTCTGCGCCGGCGGCTCGCTTCCGCATCTCCCCCGCAGCACAGATGCGCAGCTGCTGGCCGCGATCCCCCGGATGCAACCGTGGACGGAAGCTTCCGGCAAAAACCGCTGGGTTTTGCGTGAACCCGGAAAACAATATCTGGTCTTTTCATCGGGCGAATCATCCGCTGGGTTGGATCTCTCGCCGGAATCCGGCTCGTTCCAGATTCACACCGTGGACCCATGGACGGGAAAAGTGACCACGTCGGCGGAGCCGGTGACGGCCGGAAAAAATATTATTCTGCCGAAGGGTGTGGTCTGGCTGACGCAGAAATGAATTTATGAAACGCTCCCGGGTTTTCTGGCTGCTGGCCCTTGTGTTCTTCGGGGCGGGTGTCGCTCAGGCCAAAACCGTCTCCATCATCATCGCTTCCAACGCCGCGCCTCGGGTGGAATTCGGGGCGGAGAGAATTGTCGAGGCGCTCAAAGCGGTGAAGTTGGATGCAAAAGTCGTGCGCGCCGGCGCCAGCCGAATCCGCCCTCCCTTTATCGTCGTCGGCACTGTCGGACAGAGTTTGCTGGAAAAGTATTATCCCGGTGGAAACGCGCCGTTCATTTTTGGCGGTCAGAGGGCGGATTCCGAGGGGTTCATGGATGACACCTGCCGCAATTTTCAGCTGATCCGTGGCAACAGCGATTCTGGGACGTTGTATGGCTGCCTGGAATTGGCACAGCGTATCCGCACCGCCGGCGGTCTTACCAATCTGTCCGCTTTTTCGGACGCGCCGGCCATGCGTTTGCGCGGTGCCTGCATCGGCATGCAGAAGACGTATATTCTGCCCGGTCGCCACGTTTATGAATATCCCTACACCCCGGAATTGTTCCCCTGGTTCTACGATAAACAACTCTGGCAGGAATACCTGGATTTCCTGGTCGCGAACCGTCTGAACACGCTCTACCTCTGGAGCGGGCATCCCTTCGCGTCACTCGTGCGGTTGAAGGATTATCCTTACGCCGTCGAGGTGCCGGACGATGTTTTCCAGAAGAATCAGGAGATGTTCCGCTGGCTCACGCAGGAATGCGACCGGCGCGGCATCTGGCTCGTGCAGATGTTTTACAACATCATCGTTTCGAAACCGTTTGCCGAAACGAACGGAATTTCGACCCAGCTTTCCGCGCCCACGCCGCTGACGGCCGATTACACGCGCAAATCCATCGC
>CAYPSF010000022.1:0-39216 GCA_964413165.1 uncultured Bifidobacteriaceae bacterium | reverse complement strand
TGATGGGCACGGCGGGTGACGCCCTCACCCGCCTGGGATTGCCGGCCGACGAGGTTGCGCGCCTGACGAGCCAGATGGCCGTGGGATTCGCGATCACCTACGTCTTTGGCACGGTGGGCGTCATCATTTTCCTGCGCAGCATCGCGCCACGATTGCTACGCGTGGACGTCAAAAAGGCGGCGCGTGAATTGGAGGCCGAATTGTCCGAGAACGGACAGGTCTCGCGGCCCGGCTACATCACGCCCTTCGTACCGGTAGTCGCCCGCGCGTTTGAAGTCACCGAGGGCAAGGCCGTTAATCGGACGGTCGGTGAATTGACGAAGCAATTCGAGCGCGCATCCATCGAACGAATTCTCCGCGGCAACACTGTCGTCGAACTTGCGTCGGACACCGGATTGCAAGCCGGGGACATTGTCGGCCTGTCCGGACTTCTGAAAGCGGTGATGGCTGCGGGCGAAAGCATCGGTCCGGAGGTGGAAAGCCAGGAGGCCCTGTCATTCTCCATGGAAGTCGCCAAAGTGGTCGTGACCGACAGAAATATTGTCGGCAAAACGCTGAATCAAATTCGCAGCCAGATCGGCGTCAAAAACATCGAAGGCGTTTATCTGGTCAGCCTTAAACGCCAGGGCTTGCGGCTGCCGATCCTGCCCCATACCCAGGTCCGGCGCGGGGACGTGGCCGAGCTGGCCGGCCGGCCCGAGGAAGTGGAGCGCGTGGCGGCCCTCGTAGGCCAGGCCGAGGCGCCGGGCGGCAAAAGTGATCTGGCCTACCACGCCCTGGCCATCGTCGTGGGCACGTTGTTCGGTTTGCTTTCCGTCAAAGTGGGCGGCATCCCGGTGACGCTGGGTGTCGGCGGCGGCGTGCTCGTGTCGGGCCTGGGCTTCGGCTGGCTGCACACGCGCTATCCGGTTTTCGGCGCGCTGCCTCAGCCGGCGCAGTGGATTCTTTCAGAATTCGGCTTGAGTGCCTTCGCCGCGGTGATCGGACTGTCCGCGGGACCCAAAGCCGTGGCCGCCATCCACGAACAGGGTGTCGCCCTGCTCCTCGCCGGGGCCGTGGTCACGCTGGTTCCGATGTTGGTCGCGCTCTTTTTCGGACGATTCGTGCTGAAGCTGCATCCCGTCATATTGCTCGGCGCGGTGAGCGGCGGACAGACCGTCGCGGCGTCTTTGAGTGCCGTGAACGAAGCGACCGAAAGCATGACCCCCGTGCTCGGTTTCACGGTGACCTATGCCATCTCCAACGTCCTCCTCGCCGTGTGGGGACCGGTGATTGTTGCCCTGGTGAAATGAACCAATTTAAAACCATAAACCCATAAATCGTTATGACCAAAAAAGCCTCCACCAGCCGTGCCCACCAGCAGGCGCTGCTCAAACTCAGCCCGTTCGAACTGAAAGATGAACTGATCAAACTCGCCAAGGTGGCCGAACACGACCAGACGGCCCAGTTCCTCGACGCCGGCCGTGGCAACCCGAACTGGATCTGCACCACGCCGCGCGACGCCTTCGGGACGCTCCTCCGCTTCGGCCTCGAGGAATCCCGCCGCGGTCTCACCATTCCCGATGCGGGCCGCCAGATTGCCAAAACCCCCGGCCTGGCCGGCCGTTTCGAGAAATTCCTTAAATCAAATTCCAAAGCCCCCGGCATCAAACTGCTCCGCGACACCTGGAATTACGGCGTCAAGAAACTCAAGTTCAACGCCGAGGCCTTCGCCTACGAACTGGCTCAGGGCATCATCGGCGACCTGTACCCCGTGCCCGGCCGCATGCTCCGCTGCTGCGAACCCATCGTGCATGAATTCCTTGCCAAGGAGATGTGTGACAACCGCCCGCCGACCGGCAAATTTGACATCTTCGCCGTCGAAGGTGGCACCGCGGCAATGTGTTACATCTTCGACACGCTGATGCAGAACGAGTTGCTGCATCGCGGCGACACCATCGCCCTGGCGGTGCCGACGTTCACGCCGTACATCGAGATTGCGCACATGGACCGCTTTGCCTTCAAGGTGATCAACATCGATGCGGCAGCGGAATGCCGGAAGGACGGGAGCCATACGTGGCAGTACTCGGACGCAGAAATCGACAAGCTCGTCGACAAGCGGATCAAGGCATTCTTCCTCGTAAATCCCAGCAACCCGCCTTCCGTGGCCGTGAGCGGCAAATCCATGCGGCGGCTGGTGCAGCTGGTGAAGAGCAAACGGCCCGACCTTATCATCATCACCGACGACGTGTACGGCACATTCGTGCCCGGCTTCCGCTCAGCGATGGCCGAACTGCCACAGAACACGATCTGCGTCTATTCCTACTCGAAGCACTTTGGCTGCACTGGCTGGCGCCTGGGCGTGGTGGCCGTCCACCAGAACAACATCTTCGACAAGATGATTGCGAAGCTGCCCGCCAAGGTGCGCGCCAGGTTGAACCACCGGTACAGCCCCATCACGCTGGAGCCGGAAAAAGTAAAATTCATTGACCGCATGGTGGCGGACAGCCGGATGGTGGCGTTGAACCACACGGCCGGACTGTCGCTGCCTTCGCAGATCCAGATGATGCTCTTCTCGTCCTTCACGCTGCTCGACAAGGCGGACAGCTACAAAAACCTCTGCCAGCTCATCTGTCGCCGCCGGTGGCAGGCGCTGTTCGACGGGCTCGGCCTGACGTTGCCGGAGGACCGCAACCGGGCCTTCTATTACATCGAGCTCGATCTGATGGTGTGGGCCGAGAAGACCTACGGGCCGGATTTCGCCAAGTTCCTTCGGAAAAACTACGAGTGCATCGATGTACTTTTCCGGCTGGCCGAGCATAGCGGCATCGTGCTCATGCCTGGCGGCGGCTTCGGCGGGCCGGAATGGTCCGTCCGCGTCTCGCTCGCCAATTTGGCCGAGGATACCTACCCGAAAATCGGCCAGTACCTCCGGGAAACGGCGCAAGCCTACGTGGTCGAATGGAAGGCCGCGAAGAAAACGAAAAACGCATGAAATTCAACCGACGCAATCACAAACGAAATTAGCAAAAACAAATTCCAAACCTAAAACCATAAAATGGATATGAAAACGACCCGATACCTGTTCTGCCTTGCAACGGTGATGGCTTTGATATTAACCAGTACCGCCCAGGCCAAACCCAAAATCAAAATCCTCGCCACCGGCGGCACCATCGCCGGCGCCCAGACCAGTTCAACCGAGGTCGGCTACAAGTCCGGCTCCTTCTCCGTGGACGACCTCATCAAGGCCGTTCCCCATCTGGGTGATCTTGCCGACCTGAGTGGCGAACAGGTGGCCAACATCGGCAGCCAGACGATGAACCACGAGGTGTGGCTCAAGTTGGCCAAACGCGTCAACGAAGCCCTCGCGGACAAGGACACCGACGGTGTTGTCATCACCCACGGCACCGACACGATGGAAGAAACCGCCTACTTCCTCAGCCTCGTCGTCAAGAGTGACAAGCCGGTGGTGCTCGTCGGTTCCATGCGTCCCGCCACCGCCACCAGCGCTGACGGTCCGGCGAACCTTTACAACGCCGTCGCACTGGCTGCCAATCCCGAAGCGCGTGGCCTTGGCCCGCTCGTCGTGCTCAACGACGAAATCCATTACGCCCACGAAGTGCAGAAGATGAACAGCACATCGCTCAACACCTTCCAATCACCCAACCGCGGCCGCGCCGGCGTCATGAATGTGGGCACCGTGCATTTCTTCTCAAAAAACACCACCCGTCACACAACGAAAAGCGAATTCTCCGTGAATGGCAAGACGGTGAATGATTTGCCGCGCGTGGAGATCGTTTATTCCTACGCCAACGTCGGGCCCGAGATCGTAAACTTTCTCGTCAAAGACGGTGCCAAGGGCATCGTGCTCGACGGCGTCGGCGACGGCAATAGTACGGACGCGATGATTGCTGCACTCTCTGAAGCCGCCAAGAAGGGTGTCGTGGTGGTGCGCGCCACGCGCACCGGCAGCGGCCTCGTCGTGCGCAATGTCGAGGTGGACGACGACAAGCTGGGCTTCATCACCTCGATGGAATTGAGCGCGCAGAAGGCCCGCATTCTCCTGATGTTGGGCCTAATGCAGACCAACGACACCAAAAAGCTGCAGCAGTATTTCATGGAGTATTAAGCCGTTGAAACCTTAAGCCGATGCTTAACCACATCAATTATCAACCAGAAGAATCAACGCAATGAAGACAACCGTTCTTCAACCCGTCCCTCGCCATTTGAGCGCGGTCGTGTTGGCTGTTTCGCTGTTCGCTTTCACTGGGTGCGCGCAGGTTCCAGCCACCAGGGAAACCACAGGCCAACCGACCGCGCTGCAACCCATTACTCTGGAATCCGCCCCGGCCCAGCCGGCGGCCACAGGCAACTTGCAACGCGTGGTCAACGAGGCGTATGCCAAATTCAAGGGCGACACCACCGGCAAGAACGCCGACTACATTCCGTACCTGGCCAGCGTTCCGTCCAACCTGTTTGCCGTCGTCATCGTCACCGCCGACGGGCAGGTATTCAGCGCAGGCGACATTGATTACGCCTTCTCCATCCAGTCGTGCTCGAAGGTGTTCACCCTCGCGCAGGTCATGCAGGAATCCGGCGAAGAGGCCGTCTTCAAGAAAATCGGCGTCGAGCCGACCGGGATGCCCTTCAACTCTGTTGTCGCCCTCGGCATGCACAACAACAAGGCTGTCAACCCCCTGGTCAATTGCGGGGCAATGGCTTCGGTCAGTCTGATCAAAGCCGAGAGCGCCGCCGACCGCTGGGACAAGATTCTCGCCTATCAGAGCAAGTTTGCCGGCGAGCAGATCAAGCTGATCGACGAGGTTTACAAATCGGAAGCGGCCACCAACTGGCGCAATCGCGGCATGGCGCACATCCTGTACAACAACGAGAACCTGTTCTGCGACCCGCTGGAAGCCTGCGACGTTTACACCAAACAATGCTCCATCGGTGTGACGGCCAAACAATTGGCCGTCATGGGCGCCACCCTGGCCAACGGTGGCGTCAATCCCCTCACCAAGGAGCGTTGCCTCGATGCCAAATACGTCCCGCGCGTGCTGGCGGTGATGATGATGGCGGGTTTCTACGATGAATCCGGCGCCTGGGCTTATAATGACGGGCTTCCCGCCAAGACCGGTGTCGGCGGCGGTATCGTTGCCGTGGTGCCGGGCAAAATGGCCATCGTCGGCTTTTCGCCGCCGGTGAACGAGGCCGGCAACAGCGTGCGCGCCGCCGAGGCCATCGATTACATCGTCAAGGAACTCGACCTGGACCTGTTCGGCTCACTCAAATAATCACCCCCAACCCTGGAAATTTATTATGAAAACAAAAACCATGAAATCGTACTCCGCGGTCATTGCATTGGTTGCCGCCGGCATCATCACGGCGCCGGCTCAGTCATCCGAACTCGACCAGGTCAAGTCCGCCATGCAAACGATGCAAAAAAACATGGAGGAAATGCAGCAGAAAATCGCCGAGTTGGAAGCAGAGAAAGGCGCGGCAGCCGCGCCGGGAACAAATGCTCAAGGGGTTACCTTTACGACCCCGCCGAAACCCATCATCGGGCATGAAAGCGCGGTTGCCGACCGTGACAACATGAACGACCAGCAGGAGGCGGCCCCCCGGCCGAATGACCTCACGCTCGACCCCAAATATCGGGGCTTCATTCCCGTTCCCAATACGGATGTGCTCATCAAGTTCAACGCCAAGCCGCGGGTGGACATGATGGAGGACAACAAGAATTCCGGCAACCCAGACCGGTTCGTCACGGCCACGATCCCGATGAACAACGCTCCCGGGGCCGGCGGGGGCGAGCAGTTCAACATGACCGCCAAGGGTTCATCGTTGAGCCTGGATGTGCGGGCGCCGAACATACCGGGCGACTTCCGCTTCTACTACAACAACGACTTCTTCGGCGGCGGCACGGGCATGGCCTATCGCCTTAAGCAATTGTACGGGCAGTTCTACAACGTCACTGCCGGGTTCACCTACAGCATCTTTGAAGACCCGGACGTCTGGCCTGACACGGTGGATTTCGAGGGCCCGAACTCCGCCATCTTTGCCCGTCAGGCAACGGTGCGTTACATGGTGCCGCTGGGTGATAAATTGCAGTTGAACTTCGGCGTGCAGCAACCCTCGGCGCAAATTGACAATGCCGGCGCGGTGGGTGGGGACGCCACCGGAGTGAACCATCTGCCCGATGGCGGGTTCAATATCCGCTGGGAGGACGCCAAATTGGGGCATGTGCAGTTTGCCACCATCTTGCGCGACATTGGCGCCAACAGCCCCACCCTCGGCCAGCAGAATGTCTTCGGCTGGGGGCTGAACCTGTCCAGCAGCCTTAACGTGCTCGAACATGATTCGCTCCAGGCGCAGGTGACTTACGGTCAGGGCGTTTTCGCCTTCTGCAACGACAACTTCACCTATGCCGGCTTCAACGGCGGCGATGCCGCGTTCAATAATAACGGGGACCTGCGCGCGCTGACCTACGTCGCACCCATGCTCGGCTACACCCATCAGTGGTCGGAAAAGTTCCGCTCCACCGGAACGTTCGGCTATGTGAATCTGCAGAATGAACAGTCCCAGACCGGGGCAGCGTACCACGAAACTTACTATGGCAGCGCCAACCTGGTGTGGCAGTTGCGCAAACGCCTGAGCGTCGGCTTCGAATGCCTGTACGGCTACAAGGATGAGAACAGCGGCGCCCACGGGGACGTCTGGCGGGTTCAAACCGGCCTCGTTTACTCGTTCTTCTGAACAGGGAACATCGCCGGGGGCGTGCGCGGGATACGTATGCCCCCGGCTACCACAAGAACACCGAACTTAAAACCAACTAAAATCTGCGCCGTGCTCACTGGTCAATTCAACTTGCCGATCGAAATCGACCTGGCCGCCGTCTTCCTGTTCGGCGTGACGGGAGGGCTGACGGCGTTGAAACGTGGCTATGACGTGATCGGTTTGTTTGCGCTGACATTTGTCACCGCCCTCGGCGGGGCATTGATTCGCGATGGCATCTTCATCCAGCAGGGTCCGCCCGCGCTGACCACGGATTCCCGTTACCTCATCATGGTCCTGGTGGCGGGGTTGGTGGCATTCCTGTTCCGAGGCCAGGTCACGGGTATAAACCGGGTGAAAACCTGGCTCGACACGCTGGGCCAGGGCGCCCAGTTCCTCCGGGACCGGGTCATTCGTTTCAACAAGGTGATCGCGTGGCTCGACGCGCTGGGCTTGGGCGCCTACGCGGTTGTGGGGGTACAGAAATCCCTGAACGCGGGCATGAGTCTCGCGGCCGCCGTGCTGGTGGGGGTGATCAACGCCGCTGGCGGCGGCTTGCTGCGCGACGTGCTTGTGCGCGACGAACCGCTGATGTTCAAGCCGGGGCAGTTTTATGTCCTGGCCGCCTTCGCGGGTTGCGTGCTGTTTGAGTTGCTTGCCCTGCAATTCAAGATGGAGGCGACCAAAGCCGCCGGCATCGCCATTGGGGCCACCTTCGTCTTCCGGATATTGGCGATCCAGTTTAACTGGAAGTCGGCTTCCCTCTGGCAGGAGCCGCCCGCCCCCCCTCCGGCCACGTAAACCCAACCCGATCGTACTTGCCTATGCCAATACCTATGACTAAACCCAGCATGAAACCAAAAATAAAATCCGCTCCTCACGGAAGGCGACCCGCCCCCGTCCGTTGGCTGCCCGGCGCACTCCTGGCACTGCCTTTGTTATTCCCCACCAGCGCGCATGCCTCGATGTTCAAAGGCGAGGCACTCGACCAGGTTGCCGATGTGCTGACCTGGATCGTGCTGATCATGGCCCCAATCGTGGGCCTCGTGGTGTTTCTCGCGATTCATATCCTCCCGGAGAAGATTGCCGAAAAGAAACAGCACCCGCAGGCCAAGGCCATCCAGTGTCTCTGCCTTCTTTCGCTGGTTTTCGGCGGCCTGCTCTGGCCGATCGCCTGGTTATGGACCTACACCAAACCGGTCCTCCACCAGCTGGCTTACGGCACGGACAAGGAGGCGCATGGTAATGACGGGGAGGCCCCTCCGTCGTCAGCCCGAGGCGAGGCCGATGAGCTCAAGCAGCTTCGCAAACGCATCGCTGAACTCGAAACCAAATTGGCCAGCAAATCGGCCGCCGGAGGAAAGACCTGACTTATGGAAATACTGTTGCTCGGCATCTACTCGTTTTTCGCCTGGCTGGTCTTCTTCAAGTTCAAGTGGCTCCCTTGGAACATCACCACCCAGGTTATCACCGTCACAATCCCGATCGTCGGGTTGACCGTGCTGATCCTCCTCCTGAATATCGTCGCACCCTCCTCGCACGACGTGCGGGTGGTCAACTACGTTGTCCCCATCAACCCGCCCGTCCGGGGACTGGTCATCGAGGTGCCCATCGAGCCGAACCGCCCGATCAAGAAGGGCGACGTGCTGTTCAAGATCGACCCGGTTCCGTACGAGATTGCGGTCAGCAACAGCCAGGCGAATGTCCTCAGCCTGCGCACAAAACTCGATTTCACGCAAAAGCGGATGGGCCAGTTCACCGAGCTGGCCGGCGCCGGCGCGGGCAGCAAGTTTGATCAGGAACAGGCCGAAGCCGACGTGCTGAGCCTGCAGAGCCAACTTGCCTCCGCTACAGCCCAACTCGCCGACACGCAGTGGCAGCTCAGCCAGACCACGTATTATGCGCCCGCCAACGGCACCGTGATTGCGCTCACGCTGCGTCCGGGCGCGATGGCGGTCCCGATGCCCATGTCGCCTGCGATGAACTTCATCGAGGACGAACAATGGATTCTCGCCATCTATCACCAGAACGAAGTCCGCAAGATCAAGCCGGACCAGGAAGCCGAGATCGCGTTTGAGATGTATCCGGGCCGGGTCGTGAAGTGCAAGGTGGACTCGATCATGTGGGCCACAGCCCAGGGCCAGTTGCCCATTGGTAGTGGCAACCCCAACGGCGGCGTCGCTCCCGTCCCGCCCAACTGCCTGGCAGTGCGGCTGCTGATGGACGGGAAGGACAAGGATCTGTTCCTGGCCTCCGGCGCGCACGGCGCGGGAGCGATTTACACCGACAGCGGACATGCCATCCAAATCATCCGCAAGGTCCTGGTTCGCGTCAGTGCCAAGCTTGACTGGCTGATTCTGAAAATGCATTGAGGCGCATATGCAATTACCAAGAAACATTCTCGCTGGTCTGCTGGGCGCGGTGCTCCTCTCTGGGTGTGCCACCAAGGCGCCGCCCACACCGGCCGAGATCCGCCAGCAATCCGGCACGCTCACCAATCTGACGCTGACCAACCCATGGAAAGCGGGCGCCGCCACCGGCCCCATCGCGGACAATTGGCTCGCGTCCTTCGACGACCCCCAGCTCAATGCCCTGGTCGTGGAGGCGTTGACCAACAACCCGGACTTGCGCATCGCTTCCACCCGGGTCGAGCAAGCCGCGCAATACGTTGAACTCGCGAAAGCGGCGATGCGGCCGGCGCTGGGCCTGGCCGGTACGGGCGGGTACAAAGCCGGCGGCGGCGGTGATATCAGCTCTGCACTGCAGGGCATCATGCTCGCTGCGTCCTGGGAACCGGATCTTTGGGGCCGCCTGCGTTACGGTCGAAATGCCGCCCGGGAAACCTACGCCTCGGCCCGGGCGGATTTCGAATTTGCCCGCCAATCTCTTGCTGCCGCCACCGCCAGGAGCTGGTTCACGGCCACGGAAACCTTGTTGGAAGAGGAGGTCGTCGGCGACATGACAAATTCCGCGCAGCAGCTTCTTTCGCTGGCCGGGAAACGCCAGCAGGTCGGGTCCGGCAACGAACAGGATGTCATTGAAGCCCGCGCCAGCCTGGCCAGCTTCCAGGACAGCGCGGCGCAAATCCGCCTCGCCCATGAGCAAACGCTTCGCGCGCTGGAAGTCCTGCTGGGACGCTACCCGGCCGCCGAACTGAAGGCGCGCCCCGACCTAGTCCGGCTCCCGGGACCGGTCCCAGCCGGAATGCCGCTGGAAACGCTCGAGCGCCGGCCCGACCTGATCGCCGCAGAACGGCGGGTGGCCGCGGCTTTCAACCGCGTCGGTGAAGCCAAAACTGCGCGGCTGCCGCGCATTACCCTCAATGTCAGCGCCGCTGCGATTGACAGCCAGGTTCTCCAGTTGAAAAGCGATTACCAGAACCCCACGGCCGGCGCGGGCGCGCGCCTGGTGGCGCCGATCTACGAGGGCGGCGCCTTGAATACGCAGGTGGAAATCCGCACGCTCGAACAAAAGGAGGCGGTCGCCCAATACGCCGCCATGGCGTTGCGCGCCATAAGTGATGTGGAGAATGCGCTCGCCTCCGGAAAGACGCTGGCAGAGCGCGATCAGCTCCTGCAGCAATCGGTGGCCGACAATCAGCGCCTCCTCGAACTGGTGCAGACGAGTTACCGCGTTGGCAAAACGGATCTGCGCAACGTCCAGCAGCAACAACTGACGTTGTATACCGCACGGCTGGCCCTGCTGCGTGTGCAGAGCGAGCAACTGGCCCAGCGGGTGAACCTGCACCTGGCGTTGGGAGGGAGTTTTGAAAACCCGCCCGCGCCACCGGCCGGCGTCGCGACGATCCAAACCTCGATGGTTCCAGGGGGAACGCATTGACCCTATGACCTACCTATGGACGACAAAACCATCAACCCGACAACCAAAGGATATGAAACTACGCCTCATTAATATTCGTGGCCGGCATTTCTGCCGGCGCGCCCCGTTGCTGCTGGCAACCACGGCCCTGCTGTTGGGGACAGGGCAAGACTTTGCCGCCGACACGCCGACCCTGCCGCCCTTGACCACCGTTTCCGGCAACCCGCGGCTGCCGGGCAAGTTCGTCTGGGCCGATCTGGTCACCGACGACGTCGTGGGGGCGAGGACGTTCTACGGACGAATGTTCGGCTGGACCTTCCGCGAGGCCGGCAACTACACCATCGCGGCGAATGACGAACGGCCTTTGGCCGGGATGTTCGAGCGCCCCCGGACGAAGGACTCGCCCGGCCAACCTCGATGGTTCGGTTACATCTCCGTCGCCAGTGTGCCGAAAGCGCAACGCGCGGTGACTGGGGCGGGCGGGAAGGTGCTCGCGCCGCCACAGAAGTTCCCCAAACGCGGCGAGCAAGCCGTCTTTGCTGATGCCGAGGGCGCAGTGTTCGGGGTGGTCAAATCCAGTTCCGGTGATCAGGAGGATTTTTTGGCCGAACCGGGTGACTGGATCTGGATTCAACTGCTGAGCCGCGACGGTCACAAGGCGGCGGAATTCTATCGTGTCGTAGGCGGCTACGAGATCATCGAGAACACCGAATCCAACAAATTGAGCGATTATGTGCTGGCCAGCGAGGGTTATGCGCGCGCCACGGTGCGCACGATCCAGACGGACAACGAAAAGGTGCGCCCCACCTGGCTGCCATTCGTGCGGGTGAAGAATGTGGGCGAATCGGCCGCGCTGGCGAAGGAACTCGGCGGCAAGGTGCTGATCGAGCCGAAGCCCGGGAACTTCAATGGGAAAGTGGCCGTGATTGCCGATCCGGCCGGCGCGGCCATCGGCATCCTGGAATGGTCCGAGGGATTGGTGAAAGGAGGAAAAACGCCATGAAAATAATGAGTCATTTCCTGAAGGTTGCGGCGGCGATGCTCGCACTCGCCGTGTTCGTCGGATGCGAAAGCCCCGGCGGCGGCAGTGTCAGCGGCGGCGTCTATTACGGTACGGGTTTCTACGATCCCTGGTACTACGGTAACTACTACGACCAGGGAGACATCATCGTCACGCCGCCGCCCGCCCGCCCGGAGAAGCCCGTGCACCCGGAGCAGCCGATTTATCACCCTTCAACACCACGCCCGACGCCGATCCCCTCAATCCCGTCAGCATCCCGGCCCACGCCCCGGCCCGCGATGCGCCGCTGAGAACAGTGACCAAACTTCGTTCCAAAACCTCAAACATGAAACACCCAAGCAAACACCTGGCTCTGGCGGCCTTCGCCCTATGTCACTGCATTCCCAAATCATCGAAACAAACCTAAAACCTATGAGCGCTGAAATCGTTGAAATATCTGATAACGTCCTTACTTTCAAGATCACGGGACGGCTATACCAGGCTGAATTTGCCGCCGCCCAGCAGCGAGCGGGTGAGATAATCCGGCAGCAAGGAAAAGTCCGGTTCCTGGTGTTGGTCGATAACTTCGCCGGCATGGATAACGCGGGCGACTGGGGCGATGTCTCGTTCCAGATGGATTTTGACGAATTCATTGAGAAAATCGCCATCGTCGGTGACAAGCAATGGGAAGAACTGGCGGAGGTGTTCACCGGCAAAGGCATCCGGCACATCGCCATCGAATACTTTCTACCCGCCGACCTGGCGAAGGCCAAAACGTGGCTCGCGGCTTGAATCCAGGCCGGCCAGGAAATCCGCCAGGAAACCATTATCAAATCAAACACCGCCGGACAATTTTTGGGTCAGACGCGTCTGCCGGATTCCGATTACGCATTGTACCACCGGAAACCTGACGGCAGGATCGCTGCCCGTGGATCGTTGCACAGGGGTGTTGTTATGGGCCGGGTGTTCAATTCCGTCGGCAACACCACGCTCGATGATTGGAAGTTCGACGGCGGACTCGGTTTCCGGCTGGCGTGGAATCTTTGGACCGTTGTGAGTTTCGATTACACCCGGTCCGGCGGGGCGGGATCAGTTGCGCGGGGTCCAGGTTATTGTCCATTGCAGCGCATTTTCAACCGGCAAGATGCTGTCGTTGTGCGGGTCGAACTTCAGGGGCATACTCCAGAATTGAAGATCGTGCCCCTTGATGCCATCGGGTGCTGATTTCCACCGGTCCGCCACCCAGATGAAAATGGGCTCTTTGAGCGTTGGAATTTTTGTGATCCAGGTTTCCTGCGCACGGATCACTGGAGCATTGTATTGGTAGGTGACACGATTGGTGACCGGATAGATAAAATTCCCGCCGGGAACGGCCATGGTCATGGTTGGTTGTGTCCAGGTGAACGCGCCGCCGCGTTCGGGGTGACGGTTGATGTTCGGGGCCGGGTGAAAGGGGCCCAAAGGCGAAGCAGAAATGAAAACCAGCGCTTCACTGCCCTCGGGACAAAAGGCGCAACGTGGTCCGCACAGAGCGTAGTAGAGGTTGTTTCGCCGGAAGAGCAGCGGGGCTTCGCCTCCGAGAACCAGGCCATCGCTGGTTTTGCCTGATGCAGCCAGATAATCCGGGGTCAGACGTTCCACGCGAACGGCATATCCCTTGTCGATGGCCGTATAGATGTAGTAACCCGTCCCGTCATCATCCACGAAGAGACTGCCGTCGCCGGGGAAGGAGCAGGAAAGATGCACGTTCGGATTCACAATCGTGAACGGCCCGACGGGTGTGTCGCTAACGGCAACCCCGGTCTGACCTTCCCATTGCTTGGGATACCAGTTGTACCAGAGCACATATTTGCGAGTTTTCCGATTAAAAACCACGTAGGGACGATAATAAACACCCACCGGTTGTTCTTTGAACAGGTCGCCGGCGAGAGTCCATTGCCCCAAGTCCGGCGAACTGTAAACCCGGTAGCGGTTTGCGGTGGTGTAGCCGTCGTTCGTTCCGTAGGCCGTCCCATACAGGTAAAAGAGCGGGCCGAACGACTGAAGACAGCCGTCGTGCGCATCGATAATCTCTCCGGCAATATCTCTCCGGGGCCTGCTGTTATCGATGATCACGGTTGGGGAACTCTTTCGTTTGGCTTCCGCCTTTTGCGCCTGGTGCCCGTCACCACACGAAATTGTGAAAACGGTCAGGAACGCGGTGAGCAGAACTGGTGGAAAAAGCGTTGCCAAGGCCCGCTGCCTGTTCCCATTTGGAGAATCTATTCCTGGCGGCATTTGGGAAATCAAGCGCGGGGACTGGTGAACAGCCACAACCGGGGGAAACTATTTCCCGACGCATGAATGTCAAGCTGTTATGGATGAAGTCCCTGGATTCAATAAATCACCGCATAATTCGTGCGTGCGGCGTCGGTGACGGCCCAGAGATTGATCGGCGAGAGCGAACCCGGAAATTTGACGTACGACGTGCTGTCATCCCCGAAAGCATAGTCGGACCCGCCACTGGCGCTGCCCGGACCCGCGCCGCCGTGGCGGCTTTGCTCGACCCGGTCCACGTCGTTGCCCGGGCCTTCGTAGAAATCCATGTAATAATCCATCGCATCCGTCTTTTTTTCGCCGAACACAATGGTATCGGAAGGATATTTGATGTGGCTTTCCTTCATGCCACTGGGATAAGTGCCGGCGGTGTAGGCTGTCCATTCCGTCGCGCTCAACATGGATTGAAAATAATCATTGAAGGCATTGATCAGGTAGCTGCGCGGCGCGCCGTCGGCCGGATTGTTGGTGCTGCTGCCGCTCAGGGGCGTTTGCCCGTTTTCCCCGTCGCGGGGGCACAACAGGACGTTCACGTTCCGGCCATAATTCTCATAGAGGCGCTGCGGCCACCGGCTGTTTTCCGAGCGCGGTGGAAAAAGGCCCTCGTTGTCATCCGTGTATATTTGCCGGGCGAGGTTCAACTGGTGGAGGTTATTGACACAGGCAATGCGTTTTCCTGATTCCTTGGCGCGACTCAAAGCCGGCAGGAGCATCGCCGCCAGAATCGCAATGATGGCGATGACGACCAGCAGTTCAATCAGTGTGAAAGCCAAAGGCCGGCAAAAATGATTTTTCCGTCGGGCGACTTTCCCCCGGTTTTTAATTTTCATAACCGTTTGGTTCTGGGTCGCGTCTGTACAGATAAGTTGACGAACGGCGGGACCGTCCCGTTACAACTTTTATGACCCGGAAAAGCTGGATGCTCGTTGGATTGTTGTTCGCGCTGGCGATTGCCTACGCGGTTTTCTTCATGAACTGGTTCAAGCCCGCGATCATCAAAATTTATCACCTGACCCGTCCCGTTGGATACGCCATGCGGGCACGTCGCGATGACCCGGCTCCGCCCCTGACGTTTGGACTGGAAGGCAGCTATCAACTCACTGAAGTCAAGGTGGTTGTCCTCGCCGAGTGGCAAACCAACCGTCATGTCCTGCCGGTCTGGGATCTGGTCTCGGACTCCAATTCCGTGCCGGTGAAATTTTTTGCTTATGGCCAGCGCATCCGCGGCATGAGACCCGCCCTGCCCGGGACGCGACCCCAGCTGCTCCAGACCAACGTGGCTTATCGCCTGTTCGTCACTGCCGGGAAGGCCCGGGGCCAACACGATTTTGAAATTGGCGGCAGTCTGCCCGGAACGAAGTAATCTCCACCCTTTTGCCCGTCCCGGCCTCTTTGCGGCTTTTATTGCAGAGTGGCGCTGCGATAAAACCGGCTGCGATAATTCCCGGCGTTCGTATCGATGAACGTTAACAACCCGTTTTCGTCGGCGGTGTTTGTGCTGATGGCCGTCCAGTGGACCATGTCCGTGGTCGCCTGGAGCACGTAGGTCTGGCCGGGGGTCCCCGTCAGGCTGGCGGTCACAGACCCGGCTTGCGGCCGGCCGAGGGACATTTTGCAGGCCACGGCCGCTGCCGGTTTGTTGACGACTTGAGTCAATCCATTGGTGTTGTTGTTAAAATTGCCACCCGCATCCGAGTATTCCGCCGTAATGCTGAAACTGCCGGTGCCGAGGTCCGACCCGGGCACGGTGACATTGGCTTGACCGCCGGCCAGGGAAACCGGGCTGCCCAGATTCGCGCCGTTACTCTTGAATTGCACCGTACCCATCGGGGTTGCGGTACTGGGAGCCACCGGGTTCACCGTCGCGGTAAAGGCGATGTTCTGGTTGGTATGGGCCGGGTTAAGGCTCGAAGCAACGCTGACCAGGGCGGCTGCTTGTGCCACAGTCAGGGTGCCGTTCCCAAAGCTAAAACTGTAATTGACTGCGCTCAGGGAACCGAGGGCGGCGACAATCGGATAAGGGCCTCCGGATACCGGACTGCCGGCGATCGCCGTCGTGGTCAGGCTGGGGCTGCCAGTGACGCCGCTGGTCGCCAACGTCTCGCCGCCGACGAAGCCGGTGAAACTGGCTGTCAAAGCCGGGTTGGCCGCACCATAGGGACGCGACAAGCTGTCTGCCGTCACCGTCAGTGTCGTCCTGGTGATATTGGCGGTGGCGGTGGCCGCGGTCGAGGCCAGCGCATAATTGCCCGCATCGGTGCCGGAGATGACCAGTCCGCTCACATTCACCGTTTTGCCGGTGCCGACATTTTTGTCTGCAAACGCGGCGGCGGCATAGCTGTCACTGAGCACATCGCCCGCCACCCGGTTGTCCGCCAGCGTCACGGTGGCAACGGTTGATCCATCATAAATCTTGCTCGCGCCAGTGGCCGTCACCGTCAGGCTGCGCGTGGTGATGTTGGCCGTCGTGGTGGGTTGGGTCAGTTTGTAATTGGCGGCGTTGGTGCCGGCAATCGTCAACCCGGAAATTGTCACGGTCTTGCCGGTGCCGACGTTCTTGTCGGCAAATACGCCCTTGGCGTTATTGACCGCCAAGGCCACCGTGTCCCCGGCGAGAACCCCAACCAGAGTTGCGCCGTTAGTCATGAGTGTCACGGTGGTCTTGGCGTCATAAATTTTGTTGGCGGCGGTGATGCCTGAGACCGTCAGCGTGGCAACGGTGATGTTGGCCGTGGTGGCGGCCGTGGTGGCGGCCAGTGCATAGTTGCCGGCATCCGTGCCCGAAATGGCGATGCCCTTCACGTTCACCGGCTTGCCGTTGCCCACGGTCTTGTTGGTGAAGGATGCGGCCGCGTAGCTCGCCGCCAGGACGTCGCCTGACACCCGGTTGTCGGAAAGGGTCGCGGTCGCATTGGTCGTTCCGTCGTAAACCTTGTTCACGCCTTTGGCCGTCACCGTCAGGCTGCGCTGGGTGATGCTGGCCGTCGCTGTTGGTTGTTTCAGGGTGTAGTTGCCGGAGCTGGCGCCGCTGATGGTCAATCCGGAAACCGTCACGGTTTTGCCCGTGCCGACGTTCTTGTCGGCGAAGACGCCCTTGGCATTATTTGCCGCCAAGGCCACCGTGTCCCCGGCGAGAACCCCAACCAGAGTCACGCCGTTAGTCATGAGGGTCGCGGTGGTCTTGGCGTCATAAATCTTGTTGCTGGCCGTGATGCCCGAAACCGTCAGCGTGAGCTTGTTGACGGTCTGTGACAGAGCGCTGGACGTGCTGCCGGTGAAATTGGTGTCGGCACCATAGACGGCGGTGATGGAATGAGTGGTGGTCGCGGCGGAAATCCGGTTGGTGGCGAAGGCGGCCTGCCCCGAGGCATTCAGCGTTCCTGTGCCCAGGATGGCGCTGCCGTCCTTGAAGGTCACCGTCCCGGAAGGTTTCCCGGTGGCGGGAGCGACGGGAGCGACCGTTGCGGTGAAGGTCACGGATTGGCCGTACATCACGGGGTTGGTGGACGATGTGAGGGTGACGGTGGTTTTGCCCTGGCTGACGGTAAACACGCTGCTGGTGGCGTTTTTTAGACTAGTGGCTGAGGCCAACAACGCGTTACCGGTGCCAGCCAGGGTAATGGTTAAATTGGTGAACGTTGCTTTGCCGTTGGCGTCGGTGGCCACGCTGGTGGTTCCCGTCAGGCCGGCGCCCTTGTTCAAAGCCAATGCCACGGCGGTGCCACTTTGCGGTACGTTGGTCCCGTTCTGGGCCCGGAGTTGCACCACGACGTTGGTCATCATTGCCCCGACGGTCGTTGTTACGGGCTGGGTCGTGAATGCGAGTTGATAGGCGGCCGACGGCGCGGCCGAAGCGGACATGGCCAGAGTACCGGTCACCAGCAGGCTACCGGCTAAAATTCTCATCCATGTTTGTTTCATGTTAGTTATTTAACAGAAACAGCCAAAAAGGTGATGAATTAGGGACATATTGCAGGGTTTAAGGGGTGGATAGCGCCCCGGGAGGGACGGAATTCAGGGGTAAAATCAGGGGAAATGAGCTCGGGCGGCCAAAACCCACCGAATTGATTGCTTGAAGTCCGGTTGTCAGCGCGCTGCGCAGGTTCCTATTTCGCCAGATGACAGGCTGCGAGGTGGACGGCTGAAATCTCGCGGAGCGCAGGAATTTCCACCTGACAACGTGCTTCGGCAATCGGGCAACGGGGATGGAACGGGCAGCCCGGTGGCGGATGAATCGGCGACGGTACGTCGCCCGGCAATACAATCCGCTGCCGTTTTGTTTCCGGGTCCACCTCCGGTACGGCGGAAATCAACGCCTGAGTGTAGGGATGTTTCGGCTCGCTGATCAGCGTTTTAGCGTCCGCCGTTTCAACGATTTTGCCGAGGTACATTACCATTACCCGCCGGCTGATGTGTTCCACTACCGCGAGATCGTGTGCAATGAAGAGATAGGCGATGCCGTGCTGCTGCTGCAAATCCTGGAGCAGGTTGATGATCTGCGCCTGCACGGAAACATCCAGCGCGCTTACCGGTTCGTCGCAGATGATCAAATCCGGCTCGACGGCCAGCGCGCGGGCGATGCCGATGCGTTGGCGCTGGCCGCCGCTGAATTCATGCGGATAACGCTGGGCATACACCGCATCGAGGCCGACGGCTTTCAGCAATTCAGTGATCCGTTTCTGCCGCGCGGATGGGCTGTCGGTCAGTTGATGGATATCAAGCGCTTCGCCGACGATTTGCTCGACTGTCATGCGCGGGTTGAGCGAGCCGTACGGATCCTGGAAAATAATCTGGAACTTGCGCCGCCGCGCGCGCAGTTCTGTGCCGGTCATCCGGGTGATGTCCTCGCCGCCCAGTAAAACGCTGCCGGCGGTCGGCTCGACCAGCCGGACGATGGCGCGGCCGAGCGTCGTCTTGCCGCAGCCGCTTTCGCCGACCAGGCCGAGGGTTTCGCCCGGTTCAATGCTGAAGCTCACATCGTCCACCGCCTTCACGAACTCATGGGCGCGGCGGAACAGCCCGGGTTTTACCGGGAAATGCACCTTCAGATTTTTGACTTCGAGCAGGCTCATGGCGTTTTCCAAAACGGACAGCGCACCCAGCGCCCGGGCTCGGCCTCGACCAGGTCGGGAACGGCTACGGAGCATTCCGGTTGGGCGATGGGGCAGCGCGGGGCGAAACGGCAGCCGGGTGGAAAATTGCCGATGCGCGGCACGTTGCCGGGAATGGCCGAAAGGCGGTCGGCAGTACCGTGCAGCTTTGGCACGCTCGCCATCAGTGCTTTCGTGTAGGGATGCAATGGTCGGCGCAACAATTCCTTCGCGGGCGACAGCTCGACAATCTGGCCGGCGTACATCACGGCCACGCGATCAGCCATGTCGCCGACGATGCCGAGATTGTGCGTGATGAGCAGGATCGCCATGCCGAGCCGTTGTTTGAGGTCACGCAGCAAATCCAGGATCTGCGCCTGGATAGTCACGTCGAGCGCGGTGGTCGGCTCGTCGGCCACGAGCAGTTTGGGCTCGCTCGCCAGCGCCATGGCAATCATTACCCGCTGCTGCATGCCGCCGGACATCTCGAACGGATAATTTCGGATGCGCGATTCCGGCGCGGGAATGCCGACCAGTTTCAGCAGCCGGATGACCTCCGCGTCGGTCGCCTTTCCCGGCTGGTGCAGCTTGAGCGATTCCTTGATCTGGCTGCCGATGCGGAAAACCGGGTTCAGTGACGCTCCCGGTTCCTGGAAAACATAACTGACCACACCGCCGCGGATTTTCTGCAATTCCCCGTTGGCCATCTTCAGCGTGTCGCGGCCATTCAATAAAATCTCTCCCCCGACGTAATTGGCCGGCGGCGTTGGCACGAGCCGGGCGATGGAAAGCGCGGTGACGCTCTTGCCGCAGCCGCTTTCGCCAACCAGGCAGACGGTTTCGCCCGTCCCGATGGCCAGCGACACGCCGTCCACGGCGCGCAACGCGTCCGCGCCGGCGCCGAAATCCATCTTGAGACTTTTGATTTCGAGCAGCGTCATATCAGGCGGTACACGGGATTTTTGGTTGCTGATGCATGTTGTCGGGGACATCAGTAATCGGCTTTGATGCGCGGGTCAATCCACCGATACAGGAGGTCAACGACGAGATTCACGCTGACGACCAATGTGGCGCTGAACAGGACCGTGCCCATGATCATCGGCACGTCGAGGTTGAAGACGCTTTGCACGGCCAGCGTGCCGATGCCGGGCAGCGCGAAGACGTTCTCGGTGAAAATGACCCCGCTCAGCAGCGCGGCGACGTCGGTGCCGAGAACGGTGACCACGGGGATGAAGGCATTGCGGAGGGCGTGACGGAAGAGGATTACGGTTTCCGAAACGCCCTTCGCCCGCGCGGCGGCGATGTAGGGGGCATGCAAGACCTCCATCATGTTCGCCTGGATGAGCAGGGCGTAGTAACCGCCGGAGATGATCGCCAGCGTGGCGGCCGGCAGCAGCAGGTGGGCGAAGCTGCGAAAGCCGGCCACCGGAAACCAGCCCAGCCGGAAGGCCAGCCAGTATTGCAGCATCCGCGCCAGCCAGAAGGCCGGCAACGACAGGCTGAGGGTGGCGGCCACCAGGATCGTCCGGTCAAACCACGAGCCGCGGAACCTGGCCATCAACACACCGAGCGGCACGGCAGCCAGCATCCACATGACCAGACCGGTGACGCACAGGGCCGCCGTCGTTGGAAACCGCGTGAGGATGGCTTCCGAGACGGACTGGTCGGTGACATAGGAATGGCCGAGGTCGCCGCGGGCCAATTGAACAAGATAATGGCCGAGGCGCACCAGCATGGGATCGTTCAGGTGATATTTTTCGCGGACCTGCTGAAGCACTTCCGGCGAGGCCTTGGAACCGGCAATGCTCCGGGCGACGTCACCGGGCACGGCGTTGACAAGGAGGAACGTGAGCACTGCCGTGGCCAGCAGCGTCACAACAGACCAGAACAGGCGGGTGAGGAGGCGGTTGGGCATATTATTTCGGGGGATCAAGCCACATTCTCTCGTAACGCCAGAGCCAGACCGGATGCGGTTCGGTCCCATGCAATCGCGGATTATACAGCACGGGAATCTGTTCGTGGATCAATGGCGCCCAAGGAGCATCCTGCACAATCAGGTCCTCCGCCTGTTGAAACAGGCGCGTTCGTTCGGCTGGATCGAGATTTTTTGCCGCGGCGTCCAGGCAGCGGTTCACCACCGGGTTGTTATAGAAGGCGGTGTTGTTACACTCGATTTCGGTGATGCGTTCGCCGTTGAGCAGCACATCCAGGAAATCGCTCGGGTCGGGATAATCCTGAAACCAGCCCCAGATGCCGCAGGTAGCCTGATGGCGGGAGGTGACTTTTTGGTCGAAGGCCGTGAAATTGGCCGGCCGCAATTCCGCCTGAATGCCCACCTGGCGCAGATCCTGTTGAACTCCTTCAGCCAGACGGGCGAAAATCGGCTGGTCGCCGGAATACCACAGTTCGGTCTTGAATCCGGAAGGAAAACCGGCCTCCCGCAGCAGTGCGCGCGCTTTTTCAGGATTAAAATCGTAGCGCGGCAGATCCGGGTTGCTCCAGGGGATGACCGGCGGAACGACCCCGTGTGCCACCGTGGCGAAGCCGCCGGCCAGCTTGAGCAGCCGTTCCCGGTCAATGGCAAAATTGACCGCCTGCCGGACCGGAGCATTGTCAAACGGCTTCATTTCGGTGTTCATGAAAAAATAATCCGTTTCGGCCGCATCCACCAATGTCAGCCAGGAACGCAGCCCGGGATCGCGTTTGAACCGGGCGGCCTGGGCCGGGCTGGCCAGCGGCACTTGATCGATTTCTCCCCGTTCCAACATCATCGTCATCGTCGTGTCATCGCAACCGATCATGATGTCGAGGCCGTCCGCAAATCCGTCCGAACCCTGGTAATAGGGATTGCGGTCAAGCCGGATGGAAATGCCGCGCCGCCATCCCGCGAGCCGATACGGACCGGAGCCGACCAGATGGGAGGCGAAACCGGTACCGTACTGCTGGACGACTTCGCGCGGCACCGGGCAGGCAAAGGTCATCGCCAGCACGTAACGGAACGTAAATTGCGGTTCCTTGAGTTCGATCATCAGCGTCGTTTTGTCCGGCGTGCGCAACCCGCTGACCTGCGCCGCCTTGCCATCCACAAATTCCCGCGCACCCAAAATACCGAGAAAATAAGTCTCGCCCGGGGAAGCCATCTGAGGGCTGAGAATGCGCTCGAACGCAAACACGTAATCCGCTGCCTCCACTTCCCGGCCGTTGGCGAACTTGACGCCGGGACGCAGGTGGAACGTGTAGGTTTTGCCGTCCGGTGAAATGTTCCAGTCCGTCGCCTGGTCCAACACCAGGCCGGTGCCGTTGTCGTAATCCAACAGTCCGCGGAACATCAGGTGGACAACCGGGATGGAAAAACTGTCGAAGGCAATCGCCGGGTCGAGCGAACGAATGTCACTCGGTTGCGCCAGATGCAGGTTGCCGCCGCGGCGCGGGGTTGCGGATTTGGTCTCACTGCCGTGACTCGCCGGCGTCAGGACGATTCCCAGCCACAGGCCGAAGGCCAAAAATATGAGCCCGGGTTTCATCGGGTCTGGTGCGGATCGAGCGTTTCCTGCAACCCGCGCCCGATCAGGTTGAAGGCCAGCACCGCCAGCACGATGGCCACGCCGGGAGCGATGACGATGAGCGGCGCCGTAACAAAATAAGGCTGACCATCGGCAATCATGCCCCCCCAGGTCGGCGCCGGTGGCGGTACGCCGATGCCCAGGTAGCTTAAACCCGCCTCCAGCAGGATGGTGTTGGCCGTGTTCACGGCGGCCAGCACGATCACCGTCGGCAGGATGTTGGGCAGGATATGCCGCCAGATGATCCGCACATCCGAGGCTCCGAGTGCGCGCGCCGCCTGAACAAATTCACGTTCCCGGAGCGCCAGCGCCTGCGCGCGAATCACCCGGACCATGCCCGGCCAGCAAACAAAGCCAATGATGAGAAACAGGCTGACCATGCCGCGCTTGAGCTGGAAGTCAAAAAAATGCCAATGCCACGCGGCCGGAAATGGATGGATGGGCCGGCCATCCATCAAACCGGCAAACGCGATGGCCAGCAGGATTGCCGGAATACTCAGATTGATCTCCGTGAACCGCATCAGCCCGAGGTCGAGTTTCCCGCCGTAATAACCGGCCGACAGTCCGATGGCCAGGCCAATGGACACCGCCGTAAGCATTGCCGCGATGCCGATCGTCAACGAAACACGCGCGCCGTAGATGACCCGGGAGAGAACATCGCGCCCGAGGTTGTCCGTGCCCAGCAGATAACCGCCGCCGGCAGGCAAGGGCATGCCGTCCGCGTCGATGCCTTTCAGGTCCTGCTGGATGGGTTCTTTCAGGAGGTGCAGGCGGGAGAGTCCGGGCGCGAACAAAGCGAGCAACGCCAGAAAGATTACGATGGCGGCACCGACCCGGACCAGCCGGTGCCGGAAAACGGCCGGGCCGGTTCCCCGGCGGCCGGCGGTCGCGAAATCAACGCCCGGATGATCTATGACGGTGTCAGCCACGGCTTGCGCCACTGGGGCGGCGGCTGTTTGTAACAGCATTCCTGAGCGTTGACAAAGAATTTGTCCCGCCTGGTTGAAAAACCGGCGCGTTCGGGCACTGCCTGGCGCCAGCCGCCATAAAACCTCTTGAAAGTCGCGCCTTTGCGATTAGCCTGCACGGCGCATGCATTGGAGAATATTACTTTTACCCGTACTGGCCATGGCCCTCACCGCCTGTCACAGCGTCCCGAAACTCAAACCGATCCCGACGGGTTCGCTGCCGACGTTCCAGAAAGCGGCCGAGAAGTTCAACGAAATTGTCACCGTGCCGGCCTTTGAAACCGCACCCGACGAAGTGGCCGCCACGGCCACGAATGTCATCACTTCCGGCAATGCCGCGCTCGATCGCATCGGCATGCTCAAGGCTGGCGAGGTGAATTTCACCAACACGATCCGGGCGCTCGACGACATCGGTTACGCGATTCAAACGTCCGAAAACCGGCTGGATTTGATCCAGCAGACGAGCACGAACGCCGCCGTGCGCGACGCGACGACGGAGGCGATCAAAACGCTCAGCCAGTGGTCGGTGGGCATTGATTACCGCGGGGATGTTTACGCGGCTGTGAAGGCGTACGCGGACACGAAACCGCAACTGGCCGGCGAGGACAAAAAGCTGCTCGACGAGACCCTGCGCGATTATCGCCGGGCCGGATTGGAATTGCCCAAGGACCAGCGCGATGAGGTCGAAAAACTGCGCAAACAGCTGACCGCGCTGGAAACGGATTTTCAAAACAACGTCACGCAGGCGACGAACTCCTTGAAGTTTACGAAGGCCGAACTGGAAGGTGTGCCCGACGCCTTTCTTTCACAGCAAGGCATCAAGACCGGCGATGACGAATACACTTTGAAGGCGAACGTCACGTTTCAGTACCTGATGGTGGAGGACAACGCGAAGCGCGAAGACACGCGCCAGCGGATGATCATCGCGCAATACAATCTGGCCCGCGAAGAGAACATTCCGCTGCTGCAAAAAATACTGGTGGTGCGCGACGAGATCGCCCGGAAGCTCGGATACGCCAGTTATGCCGATTACGCCACGGAAGTGCGCATGGTAAAGAATGCCGCGACCGCGATCGCTTTTGAGCAAAGCCTGAAATCGGGCCTGCAGCCGAAATTCTCCGCGGAACTGGAGGAATTCCGGCAGATGAAAATCAAGGAAACCGGCGACCCGAACGCGACCATCTACCTGTGGGACTGGCGTTACTACGCGAATGAATTGAAGAAGACGAAGTATAACGTGGACGCCGAGCAGTTGCGGGTCTATTTCCCGTACGAACGGGTGCTGCAGGGGTTGTTCGCGATTTATCAGCATATTTTTGATTTGAAGTTCGAACGCGTTGAACCGCCCTACAAATGGATCGGTGACCTGCAGCTGTACACCGTGTCCGACGCGAAGACCGGCCAGCCGCTGGGGTTGTTCTACCTCGACATGTTCCCGCGCGACGGCAAATACAATCACTTCGCGGAATTCGGCGTCATCGAGGGCAAACTGCTGCCGGACGGGAAATATCAGCGCCCCGTCTGCGCGCTCGTCTGCAATTTTCCGCCGCCCCAGCCGGGCAAACCGTCGCTCATGTCCCATGACGAGGTGGAGACGATTTTCCATGAATTTGGCCACGCGATGCACACGATCCTGACACAGGCGAAATATTCGCGCTTTTCCGGCACCAGCGTGCCGCAGGATTTCGTCGAGGCGCCGTCGCAGATGCTGGAAAACTGGCCGTGGGACAAGAAGGTCCTGGACAGTTTCGCGGCGGACTACCGCGACCCGAACAAAAAAATCCCGCAGGCGATTTTGAACCAGCTCCAGGCTTCGCGGCTGGCGACGGAAGGCACCTGGTATCGCCGCCAGCTTTCGTTCGGCCTGATGGATCTGGCACTGCATACGCAAATTCACGAGACCAATGCCGACCAGGTGTTGCCGTTGTCGAACGAAATTATGAGTGAGGTGCTGCTGCCCGTGCCGCCGGACACGGCATTCGTGGCCTATTTCGGCCACATCATCGGCTACGGGGCGGGTTATTACGGCTATGCCTGGGCGGATGCCATCGCGGCGGACATGGCGACGGTGTTCGAAAATTCGCCGGATGGTTATTTCGATCAGAAAGCCGGCATGCGGCTGCGCCGGGAAATCTACCAGGTCGGCGATTCGCGCGATATCAATGTCTCCATCGAGAAATTCCTTGGCCGGCCGCGTTCCAATGAGCCGTTCCTGAAGAAGATCGGCGTGGAAAAAGGCGCCGCCGGCTCCCAATGAGTTCACCGGCTCAATCGGAACCGCTCAAGGCGCCTCTGAAAACGGGCAAAATGCCGCCGGGCATTCCCTTCATCATCGGCAACGAGGCGGCCGAACGTTTCAGTTTCTACGGGATGAATTCGATTCTCGTCATGTTCATGACGAAGTATTTGTTGAATGCCCACGGCGTGCCGGATCACATGACTGAAGCCCAGGCGGATGCCTGGTATCATACCTTCATTTCCCTGGCCTACCTGCTGCCGGTTTTGGGGGCGTTTATGGCGGATGCCGTGCTCGGGAAATATCGGACCGTTTTGATCGTTTCCATCGTGTACTGTTTCGGGCATTTCACGCTGGCCATGAACGACACCCGGGCCGGGCTGGCGGTCGGGCTGGGATTGATTGCTCTCGGAGCGGGCGGAATCAAGCCGTGTGTCAGCGCCATCGTCGGCGACCAGTTCAACACCTCCAACCAGCATCTCCTGCCGCGCGCGTTCAGCTGGTTCTATTTTTCCATCAACGCCGGCTCGATGTTTTCCACGATGCTGATCCCGGAGCTGCTGGATCGTTACGGCCCCCGGGTTGCCTTCGGCACGCCCGGAATTTTCATGGTGCTCGCCACGGTCGTTTTCTGGTTTGGGCGCAAACGATTTGTGCGCATTCCCGCGGTCGGCGTGCGCAACTTCGCCCGTGAGGTTTTTCAGCCCGAACACCTCAAGGCGCTCGGAAATCTGCTGATCATCGTGCCGTTCGCCGCCATGTTCTGGGCCTTGTGGGAACAAAATTTCTCCTCCTGGGTGATTCAGGCGGACAAAATGGACCGGCATTTTCTTGGCCATGAATGGCTCCCGTCCCAGATTCAAACGGTCAATCCGATTTTCATTCTCGTGCTGTTGCCGCTTTTCTCTTACGTCCTCTACCCCGCCCTGAACCGCGTATACCGCCTGACGCCCTTGCGCAAGATCGGGCTGGGCCTGTTCACCGCTTCGGCGGCGTTCCTGATTGTGGCGCTGATGCAGGTCCGCATCGATGCCGGTGGGCAGCCGAACATCGCCTGGCAGATCCTGGCCTATCTGTTGTTGACGGCCGCGGAGGTCATGGTGTCCGTGACGCATCTGGAATTTTCCTACACGCAAGCACCCAGGAAAATGAAGTCGTTGGTCATGTGTACCTATCTCGGTGCCGTTTCGCTGGGGAATGCATTCACTGCCGGTGTGAACGTCTTCATTCAAAATCCCGATGGCTCGGTCAAACTCGCCGGTGCGGCTTACTTCTTTTTCTTCGCAAAAGCCATGCTCGCTACCGCAATTGTGTTTGTCCTGGTCGCCGGGTTTTATCGGGGGAAAACCTACATCCAGGACGAAACCGAACCGGTCCCCGCCTGATTTGGGGCTTTACCAGATCGTCTTGAGCAGCCCGTAAAGGCCCACGCTCAATGCCGCCAGCGAGTCGCCCGCAATCAGCCCGCCGCCGACCAGCGAGGTGGTGCTCATATCCGCCGGGACTTCGCTTTCGCCCGGTTTGACGTCGCGTCGCTTGAGCCAACCGGGCACGACATCATAAAGCGATCCCGCCACGCCGCCCGCTGTCCACCAAAGCACCGTCGGCAATTCAACAAAGCCGCCGAAAGACGAGGCATAGGGGCTCGACAGCAGAAACGCATCGAGAATGAAGTCCGTCGCCCGGCCCCGGCCTGAGTTTTTAACGAACTGTTTGTACCGCTTGTTGCTCTTGATCAATTTCCGCGCGATTTCGATCAGCAGCCCGAGCGCGATGCCCAGTTGCAGAGCTTTCATCACGTGTGGCTGGTGGGTGGTGATGCCCTTGAGCGCGCCGACGAATTTATAGGTCATGGCCGACTGCCATTGTTCCGCGCCGGGAATGTGCGGGTTGCTGAACTGGTCCTCGCGGAGCACCGGGTAGGAACTCATGAACGTTTTGGCCAATACCACCGCCAGCACGGCGCCCATGGCGATGCCGATGACCTGGTACCGGAATTGCACGACGCGGTTGGTGCCCAGGCGCCAGCCGGTCGAGCGGTCCTGTTGCATGTCGCCGCCTTCGCTGCACGCAATCAATACGATCGCCGCGCACATCAGACCGACGCTGGGATCCTTCAGCCCAACCGCAGCGAGAATGAACACGGTTAATACGAACGCGCTGGAAACCGGGTTCCAATCAGATATGCCCTGCGAAATGCCGTTGATGAGCACGAACACAAACGACAAACAGACCGCAACGATCAGGAGGAAGACCGGCTGCTGCATGACCTGGCTGCCGACGATCACCGTGCCGGCCGCCCAGAACACAACCCACGCAATCAGGCCGACCAGGTTGACCCGTTTCCAGTCTTCGGCGGGCTGTTCCGCGGTCGTGCCCGCCGCGCGGAAACGTTTCACCGCCTCGATGAGAATCAACGCGATGTCGATGATGGCGGCGCCGAGAATGGTGCCCAGGGAGATGATGAAGCCGATCTTCCGGAACGGTGCGCCGGGTTCCAGCCAGCCCATCTCGACCAGGTGCGGGCGTTGCCAGATCCCGATCAGGCAGACCACCAGGGCGGGAATGGCGATGCGCGCGCCGCAGATCATGCCCGCGCCAAAGGTCGAAGCGGAGATGTTCAACCCTTCGAACAACGCCACCGCTCCCTTGGTCAAACCGAACGAAGCGGTCTTCAGGCTGAAAATTCCGAGGGCATAGCCGGCGGCCATGCCGCCGCCGAGCTTGGCAACGGAGCGTTTGAGCAGGTTCTTGTCCGTGAGTGCGCGCAGGATGTTGGCGACGGCGTAGCCGGACGGATACGTCAGCCGCATGCGATCCACCAGGATGGGCGTGTAGAGCATGCCGACGCCGACGCCGAACATGCCGAGGCACAGGAAATAAAGAACCAGTTTCCATGCGGGCGGCTCGGGCAATCCGAGCCAGACCATCGCTTGCATGATCACCGCCATGCCGCACATTCCGGCCACCGAGGCCGCCATGGTTTGCAGATAATTTGCGCCGTGCCGGCCTTCCGGGCCGTAGGGCAACGTGACCGTGCTGCCCAGAATGCCTGCGAGCACCTGTCCGCCGACGAAGAAGCCGATGGAAAAATTCATGTACGCCGCCGAAATCCCGCCCAGCGGGCCCAGAATGAAAAGCGCCACGACGGCCAGCATGACGTGGTAGGCCGGTGAGCCGATCGGAGGCAGGAGACGCCGGTTCATGCGCGGCATCGTCGGAAATCATCCCTCATCGCGCGAGCCTTTTTTAAGTGCGGCTATTGCAACGGGATGCCGAACAGGGTTGCGAGTCCCAAAAGGGTCCCATCGACGGCGGACCGGAGCACCTGGCGCACCAGCGGGATTTGCAGCACCAGGATCACGCCGATAAAACCGAACTGGGACAATTGCCAGTAGGCATCGTAGGTCATGCCGATCAGGACCCGCATTACGCGGGAGCCATCCAGGGGCGGGATGGGGATAAGATTGAAGAAGCCCAACAACAGGCTGAGTGACGCAAAACGGATGCAGACCTCGGCCAATGGCAGCAGGTGGATCAGCAAAGCCCCCCGGACCATGGCCATCAAAGCGACCGCCAAAATGAAATTCATCCCCGGCCCGGCCATGGTAATCAGGATGTCGTCCCGATTCGGTTGGCGCAGATTGGCGAGGTTCACCGGCACCGGTTTGGCCCAGCCGATCATGAACCGGCTGATGTTCGGCGAGATAAAAATCATCAGCAAGGGCAGCAGCACCGTCCCGATCGGGTCAATATGGACGAGGGGGTTGAGCGAAACGCGGCCCTGGAGCCGCGCCGTGTCGTCGCCGCATTTCGAGGCTGTCCACGCATGGCCGAATTCGTGGAACGTCAACAGAATGACCAGGCCCAGGTAGCTGATCAGCCCGTCGGCGATGGCATTGGTGGTGTTGGCATCCATTACCGCCAGCTTATCGGCTGCCTGCCTGCGAGTCGAGGATGCACCTCGCCCGGCACTTTTTTTCCGGGACCGCCGGCGTCCCCGGGTTTGGTCCTAGCGATTTGTTTTGCACATCGCCGCGGCTACGTTTTAACATTTAAACCGTTTAACGACCTGACAATTTTAAATTATGCCATTGCTTGAGGGAAAATTCGGAATCGTCTTCGGCGTCGCCAACCAGCGCTCCATTGCCTGGGCCATCGCGCAGGCGTGGGCGCGCGAGGGCGCGAAGCTCGCGTTCACCTACCAGGGCGAACGGCTCAAGGAAAACGTGGAGGAACTCGCCGGCGCCTTTGGCGCGGACACGCTCATCCTTCCATGCGACGTGACCAAGGACGAGGAAATTGCCCATGTCTTCAAGACCGCCGGTGAAAAATTCGGCAAGCTGCATCTGCTCCTCCACTCGGTGGCCTTCGCTCCGAAAGCGGCGCTGGAAGGTGAATTCGTCAACACCAGCCGCGAGGCGTTCCGCGTGGCGCATGACGTGAGTGCCTATTCGCTGGTGGCGCTGGCTCGCGCCGCGGCGCCGCTGATGACTGAGGGCGGCAGCATTGTGGCCATGAGTTATTATGGCGCGGAAAAGGTTGTGCCGCATTACAACGTCATGGGCGTGGCCAAGGCCGCGCTCGAAGCCAGCACGCGCTATCTCGCCTATGATCTCGGCCCAAAGAAAATTCGCGTGAATTGCATCAGCGCCGGTCCAGTCAACACGCTGGCGGCGCGCGGCATCGCCGGTTTCAGCGACATGCTCAAGCATTACGAAGCCAAATCGCCGCTCAAACGCAACGTGCTGCCCGACGAACTGGGTGCCACCGGCACGTTTCTTGCCAGCGACGGCGCCGCGGCCATCACCGGCCAGGTGATCTACGTAGATTCCGGCTACCAGATCATGGGGATGTAAACAAAGGCTGAAGGCTGAAGGCTGAAAATAAAGCGGCGCATTCAGAACGGTCTTGGTTTTCGCGTCCTTTGCGCCTTTTGGCGGCTAAAACTTCAGCATTTAGCCTTCAGCCTTCAGCCTTTTTCACTCCGGCCGTTTCATTTCAAACCGGTCCCGGGTCCGGCAATACCAGTGCGGCGCCGCCATGCGGCCGATCAGGAAAAGTTTGTCGGTCCGAATCCGTTTCTTCTCCACGTCGAACAATTCATCGCGCAAATGGAGGCGTTTGATCACGCCAATCACCACGCGATTGCCGCCGATTTGCAGCGTGCCCCATTCGGCGCATTCCAGGCTGGCCGGCGATTCCACGATGCGCGGTGGTTTCACGCAGGAGGACGGTGCGGAGTGCAATCCAGCGCGGACCAGTTCGTTTTTCCCGTAAGGCAGCGACGCGGCGCATTGGTTCATGGCCTCCGCGATGGCTTCATCCACCAGGTTCACGACGAACTCATGCGTGGCGCGGACGTTCAGCGCGGTGTCCTTGGGCGTGCCGTCGTCGCGGTCGCCGGGCGCGAAGGCGCAGATGGGCGGATTCGCGCCCAGGAGATTGAAGAAGCTGAACGGCGCGGCGTTCACCCGGCCGTCGGCGCTGACGGTGGTGACGAGGGCAATGGGCCGCGGTGTGACCAGGCTGACCAGCAGCGGATACGCGCGCTCGGCAAATTCCTTTTCCAGATCGAGTTCCATAGACTGGCTAAAATGCGCTGAAATGGCGGTCTAAGCAAGGTGCACAAAGGCATACGTTCGAGATGTTTGGACTGCGCTGGCAAAGCGGAGCGGCGACAGCGCTTTTGTGAGAAACACCCTGTCGCGGACTTCCTTTCAAAGCGGCGTCGCGCTACGCTTGCCGCTGCAGTCCAAAATGCTTCTTGCCGGTGTGTTTCGAAAATCTGCGCTAGGTTCGTTTCAGTTGCGCAACATAGGCGCCATCCACGTGGTCGGCGAACGGCAACAGCTCGCGTTCGTATTCCAGCTTGAAATCGGCGTGTTCATTGAGGAATTGTTTCACGACCTCCTGGTTTTCCTCCGGCTCCAGGCTGCAGGTACTGTACACCAGGACCCCGCCGGGTTTCACTCGCGCCGCCGCCTGTTGGAGCAGATCGAGCTGGGTGTCATGCAAACGACCGATTTCCTGCGGCTGGATCCGCCAGCGCAGATCCACGCGCCGGCGCATCACCCCCGTGTTCGAGCACGGGGCGTCCACCAGGACGCGGTCAAAGTCAGTTGACGGTTGAGAGTTGAGAGTTGAGAATAAATCCGTTTCCACGCAGGTAACTCCCAGTCGCTGGCAATTTTCCCGGACCAGTTTCAATCGCTCGTCGGAAATGTCCTGGGCGACGATGCGGCCCTGATTGTTCATCAATTGCGCAATGAAGGTCGTTTTGCCGCCGGGTGCGGCGCAGAAATCCAGAATTGTTTCGCCGGGTTGCGGTCCGAGCTGGCCGACCGCCAGCAGCGTGCTGGGGTCCTGGAGGTAAAACCAGCCGTCGCGAAAACTCGCCAGTGAATTCAGCGGCGGGTACGATTTCATTTCAAAGACCAGATTTTCCTCCAGCTGCTCGCGCCGGACAAAATCGTATTCCACGTTTTCGGCACGCCATTTTTCGAGCAGCTTGCCGGCGTCAGTCTTCAAGGTGTTAACCCGGGCAAACGTTTTCGGCGGCGTGTTGTTCCATTCCAGGAGTTGCGCCGTTTTTTCGGCGCCCCAGCGTTGCTGCCAGCGGGCGATCAGCCATTCGGGATGCGACCACCCGAGCGCCGGTTGGGAGACTTTCAATCCGGCCAGAAGCTTATTGGTTTCGTCCTGCGCGCGCAGGTAACCGCGCAAAATGGCATTCACAAATCCGGCCTGGGACCCAAAGCCGATCTGCTTGGCGAGTTCGACGGTTTCGTGGACGGCGGCATGGTCGGGGATGCGGTCGAGCCAGAAAATCTGGTAGAGGCCGAGGCGCAACAAATTTTGCAGACCGGGCCTTTGTTCGCGTCCATCGGTTTTTTTCGCGATGAGCCAGTCGAGCGTGGACTGCCAGCGGACGACGCCATAGGTGATTTCCAGGCAAAGCCCCCGGTCCGGGGTTGAAAGCGACGCGCTCGACAGCGCGTTTTCGAGCAAATCCTCAATAAATTCGCTGTTGCCGCGTCGTTGCTGCAAAACTCGCACCGCAATTTCTCTTGGTTTTTGTTCGTTCACGGCGTTTAATGGAGCCATTGTGAATCCGTGACGAGAGGAATACGATTTTTTTATGAGAGAAGAATTCGAAAAATTGGCGGCGGCGGGAAAGGTTGAAGGCCGCCACGTGGAGTCGCTGACCTTGCTGGCGGAAAGCGGCTGTTGCATGCATCGCAGCTGGGGGTTCGGCCGCATCAAGACGGTAGACACGGTGTTCGCCCGGTTTACCATTGATTTCGCCGGCAAGCCCGGACACACCATGGATTTGGGCTTTGCCGCCGAAAGCCTCAAGCCGATTCCCAAGGACCATATCCTCGCGCGCAAGGCCAACGACCTGGAGGGCGTGCGCCAGATGGCTGCGCACCATCTCGATTTGATCAAACTGGTGCTGAACAGCTACGGCGGCAAGGCCACCGCGGACCAGATCCAGCAGGCGCTCGTGCCGGATGTCATCCGCGATGATTGGAAGAAGTGGTGGGAAACCGCCCGGCGCGAAATGAAAAAGGACGGACACTTCATCGTGCCGTTGAAAAAGACCGAGCCGGTTGTTTTTCAGGCGCAGGAAACGTCCCTGCAAAACCGGCTCCTGACGAATTTCCGGGCGGCGAAGGGTTTGAAGGCGCGCGTGGTGGTCGTCAGCGAATTGTCGAAATCCGCGCCGGATCTGGCGGACAAGCAGGCCGCCGCTACCGAAGTGATCGCGGCATTGAACACGGACATCCTGACGTACCAGCGCACGCAGCCGGCGGTTGCGCTGGAGGCCATTTTTGCCCGCGACGAATTGCGCCAGGTCGCCGGTGTGACGCCGGCCCCCGACGAAATCACGGCCGCCCAGATCTGGGCGCAGGACATCAAATTCGGTCCGGTGATGGACCTGATTCCTGCCGCCAAACATCATCACGCGCTGCAGTCATTCAAAACGGCAAATCCCGAGCGCTGGTCTGAAGTGTTGCGCGGGTCGTTGAATTTTGTTTCCGCGAAATTGTGCCGCGAGTTTGCCAGTTTGCTGATCCAGGAGGGCAAGCTGGATTTGCTCAAGGAAACGCTCGGCCGCCTGGTCAATCAGCACACGGCGGGCAGCGAGCTGCTGCTCTGGCTCGGCCGCGAACGCAACGACGCCTTTGCCGACCTCCTCGGCCCGGAGGTCTTTCGCGCCATGCTCACCGCGATGGAACGCGACCAGTTCAACGAAAAGCGCTCGAACCGCCTGCGCGAGTTTATCCTGGACGACCACGAATTGCTCTCCGAGTTGACCGCTTCCGCCGACATCGATGTGGTCAAGGATCTCACCCGTGCCCTGCAACTGTCGCCGGTGTTCGACGACATGGACAAGCGTTCGCTGCTGGCCCGGCTGGTCAAAAGCCATCCGGCCGTCCAGTCGCTCATCAGCGGCGAACAGACCAAGCAGGATAGCTCGACGCTGGTTTCGTGGGAAAGCCTCGAACGCCGCAAGGCCGAATATGAAGAATTGGTGCAAAAGAAAATCCCCGCCAATTCCAAGGAAATCGCCACCGCCCGCAGCTATGGCGATCTCAGCGAAAATCACGAATTCAAGGCGGCCAAGGAGATGCAGAAAATTCTCATGCGTCGCAAGGAAGAGCTGGAGACTCAGCTGGATCGCGCCCGGGGCACGGATTTTTCCAATGCGCGCACCGACGTCGTCAGCATCGGCACCATTGTGCAGGCTGTCGACCTGGTCGCGAACCAGACGGAAACGTTCCAGATTCTGGGCGCCTGGGACTCCGACCCGGACAAGGGCGTCATCAGTTACCTGTCACCGATCGGCGCCGCGTTGCTCAATCACAAGGTTGGTGACGAGGTGGAATTCGAGTTTCACGGGGCCCAGCACCGGCACCGCATCGAACGCATCGAGGCCTTCAAGGCGGCGCCGGCCAGCGAAACCTCGGCCGCTGTTTCGGCTACCTAGAAATTCAAAAGGCGCGAAGAACCCTCTTCGCGCCTTTGAAGGTTTTGGACTGCCAAAGCGGCGTGGCGCTTCGCTTCCCGACGCACTCCAAAAAATCGCCCGTGTTTTCCGAATGAATTTGAGAACTGCGGGAGCTGATTTCAGGCGCTCCTTTGCTATTGATTTGCGATTTACGCGCCAGGCTCTGAGGGCGGGAAGGACGCGTAAATCGTCAATCGCATATCGTAAATGTCATCAGCCCTTGCCGCCGAAGGTCACGAAATCGTCCAGGTCCAGGACGTCGAACCACGTCTCGATGTCCGTGCGTTTGGGCCCGGCCGCCTTGTGCAGCCCGTTGAAATACTCGCGCGATTCCGGATTGTCCGGCGTGCGATGTTCCTGCCAGGCGGTCCAGGCGGAAATTTCCGGCACGGAGCGCTTATGCTTGGCGTGGGCCTTGATCCATTCCAGGACTTCGGTGTCGCTCTTCTTCAGCTCTTTTTTCAGGGCCTCGGGGTCAATGCCGACAAATTCCAGGAATCCCTGGTCGAGCGGGCAGGCGTAATGATATTCGCCGTTTTTGCCGGCGAGTGTGGCGCGGCCTTTGTCGAGGCAGCGTGGCAGGATGGCGTAGCCGCCCAGGCGCACGCGCGGGCTGCGTGGGGGTTGTTGGGTCAGATCAGGAGTGTGTGATGGCATAATTCTTTTGGTTTGTTGGTTTTAATCTCAATTGGTTGACTCTCTTGGTACGACCCGCTCAAAGTGCCCCCAAAATGCCGAATTGCAAGTGGCCCGTAAAATTTTTACCTTGGTCGTGTGAAACACTCGGGAAAAGCGGCCTTGGCCGCGTTGCGGCTCATCGGGTTTGCCGGCGCGGGAGTGCTCGCCTTGCTGGCGGGCGCCTGGCTGGCCAAACATATCGGGTCGTTTGTATTGCAGTATCTGACCTGGGCGCTCGTCGGGCTCTGGGCGTTGTTCACCGGCTTCACCGTTTATTTCTTCCGCGATCCCGACCCGATGGTGCCCACCGGCCCCAACCTCGTCATCGCGCCTGGCCACGGCAAGGTGGACGTGATTGACATGACGACCGAGCCGGAATTCATGGGCGGCGAATGCCGGCGGATTTCGATTTTTCTCTCGGTGATTGACATCCATGTGCAAAACGCGCCGGTGACGGGCCGCGTCGGTTTTTTCAAACACACGCCCGGCCAGTATCTCAATGCCATGAAGACCGATTCCGCGCGGTTCAACGAGAACGTGCTCATCGGCCTGGATGCCATCGAACCGCCGGGTGAAAAAATCGGTGTGCGTCTCATTGCCGGCCTGATTGCCCGGCGCATCGTGCCGTGGGTGGATCGCAACGACGCCGTCCAGCGCGGCGAACGCATCAGCCTGATCCAGTTCGGGTCGCGCGTGGACATTTATCTGCCGAGCCGGGTCCAGATCAAAGTGAACCTCGGCGACCGGGTGATCGGTGGTGAAACCGTGATTGCATCATTTGACTGAATTATGAGCGAATCCGTTATTCCCAAACCGCTGCCCGAGGATTCGGACGAGGGCCGGTTGAAGATTTATTTTTTGCCAAATTTGATGACGGCGGGCAATTTGTTTTGCGGCTTTCTCGCGCTCACCAAGATCGTCGAGGCCGACCCGACGAGCGATATCTATTTCAGCCAGATCAAGCTCGCGCTCGCCTACATTTTGCTCGCCTGCATTTTTGATTTGCTGGATGGCCGGGTGGCGCGGCTGGGCGGTGCGGAAAGCCCGTTCGGACGCGAATTCGATTCGCTGGCGGATTTGATCTCGTTTGGGGTCGCCCCGGCATTTCTGGTGCAGCGCGTCGTGTTGGCGGACGTGTTCAACGATTACCGGGCGATCAGCTGGTTCATTGCGTCCATTTATCTCCTCTGCGGCGCGTTCCGCCTCGCGCGCTTCAATTGCCTGTCCGCGATGGCCGGCAGCGGCGGCGGCAAGGACTTTCTGGGCTTTCCGATTCCTTCGGCGGCGGGCCTGGTCGCGTCGCTGACCCTGCTCATCATTCGTTTCCACGAACATGAAAAGACCCTTGGTTCCTGGAATTATCTGCTGGCGGTCGTACTGGTTTTTTTATCGGCCATGATGGTGAGCACGGTGCGGTATCCGAGCTTCAAATCGCTTGGGCTGCGTTCCAAGAGCACGTTCACCAAGGCCATTGGAGCGGCGCTCTTTCTGGGCTGCCTGCTGATTTTGCGCGAAAAAATCCTTTATTACGTGTTGCCCGCGTTCTTCACACTGTATCTCGTCTACGGTTTCGTCCGCCCCAGCATCTCGCGCGCCTGGCGCCGGGAAATTGAAGAGGAAGACGACGACGAGTTGGACGCGGCGCACTGAATGCCATGCCGGAACAGCCCATTTTGATCGCGGCGGTCACGGGTTTTGTCAGCGGCTTGCTGCTGTCCATGCCCGTCGGGCCGGTGAATTTGACGATCATCAACGAATGCGCGCGGCGCGGCTTCGTCTGGGCTGCGCTGATCGGCCTGGGCGCGGCCACGATGGATGTGGTTTACTGCACGATCGCCTTCACCGGGTTTTCGTCGTTCTTCGGCGGTCGCATGGTCAAGGCTTCCATGGAGGTGTTCACCTTCGTTTTCATGCTGTTTCTCGGCATCAAATTTCTTACGGCCAAAACCGTGATCGCACCCACGCAGCTGGGAGCGACCGCCAGCCGGATTGAAAAGCGCATTGACGAAAAATTGCATCCGCACTCGGCATTCATGATCGGCTTCACACGCGTGATGGGCAATCTGGGGGTGTTATTGTTCTGGATTGTGGCCGCCGCCTACTTCATGTCGCACGACGCCTGGTTCACCTCCTACGAATGGGTGGAGGACACCCTCTCCGCCAAGGTGGCGTTCATCACCGGTGTGGCGCTGGGCGCGAATTTGTGGTTCTTCGCCCTCAGCTACGGCGTGGCGCGCCGGCGCGGGCAGTTCAGCGAACTGACCCTGCTGCGCATGGAACGCTTTTCCGGCGTTTGCCTGCTCGGACTGGGACTATACGATGGCGCGCATATCGCCTGGCTCCTGGCGCGCCATAAAATGTGATTCACCAGATCTTTTTAACAACTCATCATGCTTAAAGCCGGAATCGTCGGTCTGCCCAACGTCGGAAAATCCACCCTCTTCAATGCCGTCACCCGCACGCGCAAGGCGGAGGCGGCCAACTATCCCTTTTGCACCATTGACCCGAACGTCGGCGTGGTCACGGTGCCGGACGCGCGGCTCGAACCGCTCGCCCAAGTGGCCAAAACCCGGGTCATCATCCCGGCGGCGATTGAATTTGTGGACATCGCCGGGCTCGTCAAGGGCGCTTCCCAGGGCGAGGGCCTCGGTAACAAGTTTCTCACCCACATCCGGGAGGTGGACGCCATCGTCCAGGTGGTGCGTTGTTTCGAGGATGCGGACATCCACCATGTGACCGGTTCGGTTGACCCCGTGCGGGACATCGAAATTATCACCACGGAGCTGGTGCTGGCCGACCTGGAAGCGGTGCAGAAACGGCTTGCCGGCGTGGCCAAGGATGCCAAGCGCGGCGACAAGGAAGCGCTCGCGCAGGAGGCCGTGTTGAAAAAAATCGAACCGCACCTCAACGCCGGCAAACCCGCGCTCACGCTTTCGCTGGCTCCGGAGGAGAAGGCGGTTTCGCGCCTGTTCTGGCTGATGACCGACAAACCCACGATTTTCGCGTGCAACGTCAAGGAATCCGACCTGGCCGCGGCGGACAAAAATCCGTTTATCCAGAAGGTGAGCGATTATGCGCAGCACCATTTTGCGTGCGAAGCGGTGGTCATCAGCGCGCAAATCGAGAGTGACTTGATTGATTTGTTGGCGGACGAGGCCAAACAATTTCTCCGGGAACTCGGGGTCGAGGAATCCGGGGTCGGCACGCTGATCCGGGCCACGTATCATCTGCTCGGCCTGCGCACCTATTTTACCGCGAGCGAGAAAGAGGTGCGCGCCTGGACCATTCACGCCGGCGACGCCGCGCCCAAGGCCGCTGGGGTCATCCATTCCGACTTTGAGCGCGGGTTTATCAAGGCCGAGACCGTGGCCTACGACGATTTGATGAAGTGCGGTTCCGTCGCCGCGGCGCGCGAAAAGGGCCTCTACCGCATGGAAGGCAAGGAATACGTCGTGAAAGACGGCGACGTGCTGCTGTTCAAGTTCAACGTCTGATTTTTATTGTAGCCGCCGACCTGAGGAGGCGGGATTTGTCAAATTCGTCGCCATTTCCGCCTCGTTACCTCGGCGGCTACCTCTTGGGCAAAGGACTCATTGTTGACGCCCGGCCCGGTTCTGCTATCTTTGCCTTGTGAACGGTTCGCAAGTAAACAATGCCGCCAGCAGCCAATATTTCTTTTATTGGTTTAGCCCGGTTGGCGCGCACTTGCGGCTGCGATAGAATTTTAACCAAACCAATCGCCGCAGGTCGCCAAAACGCCTGCGGCGTTTTTGTTTT
>CAYPSF010000021.1:0-40022 GCA_964413165.1 uncultured Bifidobacteriaceae bacterium | reverse complement strand
ACCATCAAGGTCGGCAAAATCCGCGGCGTGGAATCGCATGGCATGATGTGTTCGCCGCAGGAGCTCGGCCTGCCCGACCAGGTGGAGGGCCTGCTCATCCTGCGCCCGGACGCCAAAGTCGGCCAGACCTTCGCCGAATATCTCGGCCGCAGCGGCAGCGACGTGGTGTACGACCTGGAAATCACGCCCAACCGGCCGGATTGGAACAGCGTCATCGGCATCGCCCGCGAAATCGCGGCGCTCACCGGAAACAAGCTGAAACTCCCTGACATTGGTGGGGCGAGCGCCCCCGCGAGCCGTGGCGCAGAAACGGCTCGTCAGGAGCCTCGCCCCACCGCCGCTGAATTGGTCTCCGTCCGCATCGAAGACGCCGAGCGTTGCCCGCGTTACACCGCCCGCGTCGTTAAGGGCGTGAAAATCGGGCCCAGCCCGGACTGGTTGCGTTCGACGCTGGAAAAGGTCGGCATCCGCAGCATCAGCAACGTCGTGGACGCGACCAATTACGTCATGCTTGAGATCGGCCAGCCGTTGCACGCGTTTGATTATCATCTCATCGCCAAAGGCAAGGATTGCAAACCGACCATCGTCGTCCGCCGCGCCGCGGCGGGTGAAAAATTCAAAACCCTCGACAACCAGGAACGCGCGCTGACGAACGAAATGCTCTTGATCGCCGATGAACAGAAAGGCATCGCCCTGGCCGGGGTCATGGGCGGCCAGAACACGGAAATCAACGACCGGACCATGGACGTGCTCATTGAGAGCGCTTACTTCTCGCCAACCAATATCCGCCGCACGAGCAAGGCGCTCGGTCTGCGCAGCGAATCCAGCTACCGCTTCGAGCGCGGCGCGGACATCGGCATTTGCGACTGGGCCAGCCAGCGTTGCGCACAATTGATCCTCGAAACCGCCGGCGGCCAGTTGGCCGAAGGCGTCGTGGACGCGTATCCAAAGCCGGTTGAGCCGAAACAAATCTCCCTGCGCCACCACAAAGCCAACGAACTGCTCGGCATCAATTTGAAGCCGGAGGAATGTGAGTTTTACCTCGGCCAACTCGGGCTCAAGATGGCCAGCCACAAGGTGCGGCCGGTGGGCGCGAGCGGCCCGCCCGAACCGGTAACGTTTCAAATCCCGACCTTCCGCGTGGATTTGAAACGCGAGGTGGATTTGATCGAGGAAATCGCCCGGCTGCACGGGGTGGATAAAATCCCGGCCACACCACCGCGCGGCGCCATCGGCGCGAACGCGTTCGACTCCGTCCACGATGAGATTGCCGAGGCGCGAAGGATTTTGAGCGGGCTCGGCCTGAACGAGGCGCAAGGGCAGACCTTGATCGGCAATGCGGAATGCAGAATGCAGAATGCAGAATTGGCTGTCCTGGCAAATCCGTTGAGTGCGGACATGGACGTGTTACGACCAAGTCTGCTGCCGGGTTTAATACATTCGTTGCGGCACAATGTCAGCCACAAGAATTACGACGTGGCGTTGTTTGAAATCGGGCAGGTGTTCAGCACTAAGGAGGGAACGAATGCCGGCTCAAACCTCTTCTCTGAAAAGCCTCGTCTGGCCCTCGCACTCACCGGCCAGCGCGCCCTGCCCTTCTGGAGCGGCGCCGAACGCGACGCCAAATTCGACGCGTACGACTTGAAGGGATTACTGGAGGAATTTTTCGACCAGTTCGGCCTGCGCGGAATGACTTTCACCCGCCGGGCGGAAAGTACGGCGCTCTTCCTCGAGGCGGGGACCATCTCGCTCGGTAAAAATCAAATCGGTGAGTTCGGCCAGTTGCTGCCGGCCCTGGCAAAGAAATACGATCTGCGTGATGCGGCGTTGCTGGCGGAATTAAACCTGGACCTGCTGCTGGCCCGGCGAAACCCGGACAAGTCCTTCAAATCGCTGCCGGCATTCCCGGCCATCCGCCGCGACGTGGCGATGATTGTTCCGGAAGCCACGACCCATGACGCCGTGTTGCAAGTGGTGAAGCAGGCCAAACCGGGGAACCTGGAAACGGTCGAGTTGTTTGATGTGTTCCGCGGCAAGAATGTGCCGGAAGGCCAAAAGAGCCTGGCCTATGCCTTTACCTATCGTGCGACGGACAAAACCCTGACGGACGCAGAAGTGAACACCGCGCATGAGAAAATTGTGGCTGCGCTTAAGGCAGACTTGCACGCCATGGTACGCGCCTGATTCCGCCCGCCTCGTCCGTGCTGAAATCAGCCGGAAACGGTTGTTCGGGTTCTAACTGAACCCAACATACCCGATTTCAATTGAATCTGCCGGACTCCCGGATTTGAAGTTTCACGCAACAAAAACCCCTAAAGTCCCGGCACTTTTTGCCGATACCACAAATAATACGATGCGTCATCGGCTCGGGGTGTCCCCGGCTGGTTTGGAACCGGCGCTCACTGCCGATCGTCTGTTTTTGAAAACGGGCGGACTATCGCTCCGCGATCATGCATTTGCCCTACCATAGCTAGTTATGTTCACGTGCGGGTCCCATTGGCGCGTTCTCGGTATCAGCATGATTTTAGCATACTGTGGTCCGGCGAGCGCCGCCGACAGCCCGGTTGTGCCAGCCTCGATCACGTGTGTCGGCCAACTGGCCGAACCGCTCAAATTAAAAACGCGCGAGGTATTTCAGGCCGAACTGACCGGCGTCGTTTACGGTGTGGACCGGATACATTCCGGTTTGATCCTGGCGGACAACAGCGGCTGGCTTTGGCTGGAAGCAGAAAACATCCCCGACGCGATCGAGAGCGGTACGCAAGTCACGGTACAAGGAACAATGACCGTCGGCAACGGCCACGCCTTTCTGGGAAAAACGCCGATTGTCGAAGGCGACCGTTACAGCGATTTCACCGAACAGTCCGGACGCGTGTACCTGAGTGCGGGCAAACATGCGCTGGAATTAACTTATCATCACGGCACCCGGAAGCCGCTGTTGGCCGTGGAATACGAAGGACCGGGAATTTCACGCAGGCGTATTCCGGCTTCCGTGCTTTGGCATGCGGATACAAATGCGCCCGGACATTTTCTGCCCGGCCTGGAATCCGAATGTTACCGGGGGATCACCGCTGAGAATCCGGATTTGAAAAAACTCACGCCGGATTATTCGGGCGTGGCCGGTTTTTTCAGCGCCACATTCATCACGGCTTCGAATGAACAGAAAACCAGCAATCCGAAGGTAAACTATGTGTTGCATTACGTTGGCGACCTGCAAATTGAATCGCCCGGGGCTTACCAGTTTTATATCACCGCCGCTGATGGTGCGAGCTTGATATTGGATTATGACAGCCAGTGTCGGTTTAACGTTGTGGGGCATACAAATCTGGCTGCGCCAGTCTTGCTGACCCCGGCGCAACTCTGGGGAAATATGGCCGAACCGGTCTGGGCTCAGTTTGAAGGAACCGTGAACGACGCCGGCGGAATGGACGGTCACTTGCGGCTCGTTTTAAAAGGTGATTCCGGAACGGCGGAAGTGGTCGTCGCGCAGGGTGATATCAAAGCCTTAACCATGTTGTTGCATAATTATATTCGCGTGAACGGCCTCGCCTCCGGCGCGACCGGTTTTCATGGTGGAAAAAACGCGGGCAAAATTCTCGTACCGAGCATGAATCAAGTCGCCATCATCAGCGCCGCAGAAGGCAATTGGCAGATATATCCCGGCCTGACGATCGGCAGTCTTATCAGCGGCTCAACCAACCTGGATCCAGCACCGGTTGAAATTCATGGGCGAGTGGTTAATGTCAATCCGGGAAAGAGTTTGACCGTCCAGGACGAGTCCGGGCAGGTCGAAATTCTCACGCCTTTGGCCCAGGCTGGCGATAAGGGAACCGGCATAGAAGCACTCGGACAGCCCGGGTACACGAGCCGGGGCACATTGCTTAATTATTCCGTTTTTCGCACGCTTTCAGAGACCAATGCCAGTCAACCGCTGCCACGGCTCACCAGCATCGAACAAATCCGGCGTCTCAAAGATACCGACATCGGCATCCCCTATCCTTTCAAACTCAAAGGAACGATGATTAATGTCACATCGGGCGGATTGCGAGGAACAGTCCGGGGCGAAACCGAGGGAATTTCAATCTCCACGACCAATGAGCAGCCGGCGGCGCTCCAGGTAGGAGATTTGTGTGAATTTGAAGGGACCATCCAATGGCGGCAAAACCGGCCGGAAGTTTCCTACTCGCGATTCAACGTGATCGGCCGGAGCCTGTTGCCGGAACCGCAGCATCCCACCTGGAACGAGTTGATGAATGGCAGCGTTCAATCGCAATGGGTCGAAGTACAAGGAATAGTGATTGCGGTGCAACCGTCCTCAGGGTTTTTGACCCTTAAAATGCCGGGCGGCGATATGCTGATGCACTTCTCGCGATTTGACTCCGACATCTGGAGTCGGTTTTTAAATTCAGTGGTCAAGGTGCGGGGAGTCGCAACGGTATTCATTTCCAAATATAACCAGGTCGATGGCGCCGCCATTGAAATCAATTCGCCATCCGACGTCACCGTTATCAGATCAGCGCCAAAAAATCTCTTTAGCCTGCCCACCAGACGGGCATCGGACGTTCTGGCTTTCGATCCCGACGCCGCGTCAGTTCCCTTCGTCAAGGTGTCCGGCCAGATTATTTTTATTCGCGGCCCGACGTATTATTTAATGGATGGTACAAATGGCCTTCATTTCACCACTACCAAAACAGGGAATTGGGCGGTCGGAGATCTGGTGGAAGTTGTCGGCATACCGGAAAGCGACCGGCTGTCACCTCACCTGCGCAATTGCAATGTCAAAAAACTCCGTCATGTCCCATTGCCTCAACCGCTGCTGGTCCAACCCGATAAAATCAACAGTGAAACCCATGAGTCCACCCTGATTCAAACCGACGCCAAACTCCTCGGTGTCAGCACGAATATGTTGGAACAGCTTCTTGAATTACAACTTTCTCCAAACCGCGTCGCCATTGCCCGGTTGGACACACGCAAGAATCCCTTTTTACAGCTGCTCCCGCAAAGCCGCGTGCGTGTCACCGGCGTTTTTACCAGCAGCGTCAAAAAGAGCGATGGTCCGCCGGAAATTCTGTTAAGTTCCCCGGCCGATGTGGTGGTGCTGAAAACACCTCCATGGTGGAACTTTCGACGCAGTTTGACGCTCCTGGGGGCGGTCACCCTTGCCCTGGTCGGTTCAATAACCTGGATCACCGCTCTTCGTCGCCGCGTCGACCGCCGCACGCGCGAGCTGAGCGACGAAATCATCGAGCACAAAGGCACCGAGGCCAGCCTCCACGAAAAGACCGCCTTGCTGCAAAACGAAATCGAAGAGCGCAAACGCATTCAGCTGGAAGCGGAAACCATTCACCGCCAACTCTTGGAAGTCTCCCGGCAGGCCGGTCAGGCGGAAATCGCCGCGAATATTCTCCATAACGTTGGCAACGTGCTCAACAGCGTCAACGTTTCCACCACCGTCATCACCGACCGCACCCGCAAACTTCACATCGGCAGCCTCGCCAAGGTTGCCGACCTGCTCGAACAGCCAGCCGCCAGTTTTGGAGCCAATGGCGAAAAAGCGCGCCAAGTTCCGCAACTGCTTCGCCAGGTTTCCATTCATTTGACCCGGGAGCAGGAAGGCTTGCTGGCAGAACTGCGCGACCTTGGCCAAAATGTCGAACACATCAAGGAAATCATTGCGGCCCAACAGGCCTATGCAAAACGCTTCGGCATTTATGAAAAATGCAGTGTTTCTGAAATTATTGAAAGCGCCTTGAAAGTCCACGCGGCGGCTTATGCCCGTCATTCGATCAGCGTCCTGCGCCATTATGAAGCCAATCCCGAGGCGATTCTCGACAAACACAAAGTTCTCCAGATCCTCGTCAATTGTTTCAAAAACTCCAAATACGCCTGCCAGGAAAGCGGGCCCAGTGAAAAAATTGTCACTGTTGGCATTCGAAATTGCCTGCCAGATGATTTCTGCATTGAGATCGCTGACAACGGCGTTGGCATCAGCCCGGAAAATATAACCCGTATCTTTTCCCACGGGTTCACCACACGTCCAAATGGACATGGATTCGGGCTCCATAGCGCGGCCCTTGCCGCCAACGAAATGGGCGGCAAACTCGCCGCCCGTAGTAATGGACCAGGCATGGGTGCAATCTTCACCCTCCAACTGCCCTTACAGCCCTCACCCGATACCTCGTCGGGCCAACCAAAAATTAAAACGCATCATGATCATTGACCCTTCACTGGCTGGCATTTGCATTTGAGACTCGGTTCGATGCCTGACATTTCCATGGGGACGGCCATGGCGGATGCAGCCCCACTAGCCAGCTATCAAGGTGCCGATGCCATTCTGCGCCAGGCGGCAGAAATCCACAACCAGACGAAACCGAAGGATGAAAAGCTTTCCCCCGTGGCACAGCTGCGCGCAGATTTGAAGAGCTTTCAATCGCCATCCGCCACCTTGACGTCGGCCGAAGTTGCGACGCAATGGCTGGCCCTGGTGCCCGTGGCAGCCTTCCCGCCCAGTCATTGACACTGACCGTGCGACTCCAGTGAGTCCCGCCCGCCGCCAAACCCGGATTATTCCGTCGAGACGAAAGGCGGGATGGGGCAATCCAGGGTGTCGGCGACCGCCCGGAGCACTTCGGCTTCGCTTTCCGTCATCACGCCATCGGCGCCGACCGTGTAAACGCAGGCTTCGATCAAATTCTTTTTGATGGTTGGGACGGCCAGCGCGAGGCGGTTGAGGGCAGCTTCAACCTTGTCTACGGCGCATTGCTCGCGCGGCAACAACATCAGATTGCCATCGTCCGGCGCGCGCAGATACGGCGACCCGGCTTCAAAGGCCTTGGCAACGGCGGCGGCATCGGCGCTGCCGACGTTGGCGAGGGCGGAAAGCACAACGGCACAATCCGGCACGAGCGGTTTGAGCGTGTAATATTGGACGATCGGCGGACGCGTCCGGCTGAATTGCGGGGTGAGGTGGTGCAGAAGGATTTTTTGCAGCACGAGTTCGAACAGCTCGATCTTTTGGTCGCTTTCGATGAGCCACTGGAGCGTTCCAGAAAATTGCTGGAACTGTTCTGCGCTCAACTGTCGCAGCGCGCCGAGCGCGATGTTCACCATCGGCAGGCGCGCGCGCGCGGCGGTCGACGCCGCGTCCGGGAACAACGCACCCGCCTTTTCGGAAATTCCCGGCGCGGTGCGGCTGGCCAGGCCGGCAAGTTGCGATGTGCGCATCGCCTCGTCCGGGCTCAAAAGCATGGCATAAACGAGCGCCATGGCATCCAGCGGTTCGCGCGCGGCAGCTTTGACGCTTTCGGGCAGCGACTCGCGCAATTGCTCGGCATATTTGAGATGCAAGGGCGTGGGATTGCCGAGACTCGGCAGGACAGAACGCGACCGGATGACCGGCGGCGTTGATGAGCCACCGTCCGAAGCGATAACGGCGCCACCCAGCACGGTCTTGAAAAAGTCCGGCATGGCTTTCGACGCGCGGTCCAATTCGGAAATGGCCGCCCGTTTGACCACCTCTTTTTGCGTTTCATCCAGCGGTGGAAATTTGCCATCCCACACCGGGTCAATGGCCCGGATGCGGTCGGGGATCGGCGGATGAGTGGACAGGAGGCCGAAGAAGGGGTCGCCCAGACCGTTGCCGAAAAACATGTGGCACATGTCGGGCGCATGCTCGGATTCAAGGCGCGAACCGAAACTGTATTGCCCGATTCTCTGGAGCGCGCCGGAAAGTCCTTCGGGATTGCGGGTGAACTGCACGGACGAGGCGTCGGCGAGGAATTCGCGCTGCCGGCTGACCGCGGCCTGGATCAGGCGGCCGAAGAAGACGCCGATGGCGCCGAGCGCCAGCAATGCCAGTCCGATAATCGGCAGAGCATTGTTGTCGCGGCTGCTGCGGCTGCGCGTGCTCAACAGGACCCGGCCGATGGTGGCGATGCACAGGAGGCCAAAAATGATGCCGATCAGCCGGAGATTCAACCGCATGTCGCCGTTCAAAATGTGGCTGAATTCATGGCCAATGACGCCCTGCAACTGGTCGCGCGAAAGCATCTGAATGCAGCCGCGCGTGACCCCGATGGCGGCATCGCCGGTCGTATGGCCGGCGGCAAAGGCGTTAATGCCCTGCTCCTGGTCGAGCACATAGACCTGCGGCACCGGCACGCCGGAGGCGATGGCCATTTCCTCCACCACATTCAGCAATTTGCGCTCATTCGGGTCAAGCGTGTTCGGGTTCACCGGCCGGCCGCCCATCAACATGGCCACCGAGCCGCCACCACCGGACAGTTCATTGGTCTTGTAGGCGCTGCCAATGAAAATGACCGCCAGCACGCCGACCGTGACGCCGAAGAACAATTGCGGGTTCCAAAGCGCCAATTGCATTTGCTCATCGTATTGATGACGATGGGCCTGGGCGGCGGAGAAAACGACCAACCCGACGAAGTAACAGGCCGTGACAATGGCTGCCACCGCGAGGATGAAGTACAAAACGAGCAGCTTGGTTTTGCGCCGGGTCTTGTCCTGTTGGGCAAAGAAGTCCATGTTCGTGAATCGTTAAATCGTTAAACCGTCAAATCGTTGAACCGGCAGCTATCGTTGCCTTTACCCCGCCGATTTAACGAACCACGATTCAACGATTTTACGAAAAGGAGACCTTGGGCGCGTCCTTTTGCTCCGGTTTGTCGATGACGAACAATTCCGCCGGGCCGAAGTTGAACATGCCGGCGATGATGTTCGACGGGAACACTTCGCGGTCGGTGTTGTAAACCATAATGGAATCGTTGTAAGCCTGCCGTGCAAAGGAGATCTTGTTTTCCGTGGAGGTCAGCTCCTCGGTGAGTTGCATCATATTCTGGTTCGCCTTCAGGTCGGGATATTGTTCGGAGACCATCATCAGGCGGCTCAACGTGCCGGCCAGCCCGCTTTCGGCGGAAACCAGGTTCTTCATGGTGCCGGCATCACCGGGATTGGCGGCGGCGGCCTGCGAGGCGGTATAGGCGATGTTGCGCGCCTTGGTGACGTTCTCCAGTGTCTCGCGTTCGTGCTTGATGTATCCCTTGGCAATCTCCACCAGGTTCGGGATCAGGTCATAGCGGCGCTTGAGCTGCACGTCAATCTGCGCGTAGGCGTTCTTGAAACGGTTGCGCAGCGTGACCAGCTTGTTATAGCCGCCGACCACAAAACCGATCAGCAGCACCACGCCAATCAGCAGCACCACCCCGGCAATCAATAGAATAGGCATAATTTTTTTCTTTGTTAAATCTGACTTACAATTAGGCCAAAGCATCCCATCGGGCAATGATAATTTGACCGTCTTTTTGGAATCGGGTCCCGGAAGCCACGCTTCACGGTTCCACCAATACCGGCATGCCCGTCCACACCAGTTTCGACAGGTAGTCCGCGTCCCAGTTCGCCAGCCGGAAACAGCCGTGGGATTCCGTGCGCCCCACCTGCTCCGGGATGGGGGTGCCATGAATGCCGTAACCGATCCTGTCCAGACCGATCCACGCCACGCCGACGGGATTGTTCGGACCCGGCTGCAAGATCAATTTGTGGTCCAACGTTTTTGCCTCGGGCGACTCGGGAAACAATTCGGGGTCCCATGTGTAATTCGGATTCGGCGCAATGACAATGACGCGCAATTCGCCGACCGGTCGCTTGTCAAAACGCGCCGCAATGCTGCAGGGAAAATGCGCGATCAAATTTGTTTCGGCGTCGAATGCCTCCAAGAATTTTTCGGCGAGGTGGATGACCACCAACGCCGCCTTGTCCGCGGGCGGGGGATAGTCCACGGCGGGGATATGCAGGACGGTGCCGGGGGCGATGTTGGTCCAGTTCACCCCCAGGTTGAGCCGCCGGACCAGTTCGGGATGCGCATGGCCTTTTTCCGAGACGAGTTCGATCTCGGTCTCGTAATCGAGCGCCGACTGCTGCGATTTGGCGAGCCAGGTTTTGCCGAGCGGCTGCAGGCGCGCGAGGTCATTGGTCGTGACGACATAGGTGGTCAGCATGGGCGCATCGAGCGTCAGCCGCACCCGGGTGTTGGTATCGAGCAAACCGGTCCGGGGCAGGTCTTGGGTTTCCTGGAAAACCGAAATCGCCGCCCGCGTCTGCGAGCCCAGCGCAGCGTCCAACGATCCCGGCGAAATCCCCCGCCGGGCCAGTGCCACCTGTGCTTCGAAGACGTCGCGCACCGGGCGCGGGAAATCGCCGGGCGCCTGGCGTCCAATTACCAATGGCCTCTGTTGCACCCGGGTCGGGGCTGTGGGCCGGGGATGGACGATTTTTTTAGGTCGTTCGTGCCGCCAACAGAACCAGACGGTGGCAGCGATGATGGCGAACACGAGCAACCAGCGAAAGACGCCCCCCCCGCGCGGTTTACGACGCGCACGGGCAAAACGATCTCGGGTATCGCGAGGCACGCGGAGATTAAGCCACAGACAAAACTGCAACCCAAGACCGAAGTCGCCCTAGTTCAAATGCAAGACCGCGTCGCCAATCAATTTCGCGGCCTCATCATAACCGACCAGGCCGGTATTCACGACCAGGTGATAGAGCAGCGGGTCGTTGATATCTGCGTTGAAATACCTTTTGAGATAACGTTCCCGGGCGCGGTCCTCGCCGAGGCAGAACTTGCGCGCCTCGGCCCGGGTCCGGTTGAATTCGGGGTAAAACTGGCAGGCGTGCTCGATGCGATTTTCGAGCGGGGCCACCAGCCGGACATGGAGCACGTGCGGCATTCGGGCGGTGATAACGGTGCTGCCCCGGCCAACGAGAATGACGTTACCCAACCCGGCGAGCTTGAGCACGGTTTCGGTGGCTTGCTGGATGATGGTCTGCGACGGCGGATGCAAATCGAACACATCGGCCACGATATCTTCCAGTTGTGAAACGCGGTCTTCCGGCAGGAACCGGGCCAGCCGGACCGGCAGGTTGTGATCTTCCAACACCTTGTCAATCAGGTTGCGGTCGAACACGGTCCAGGGGCAGGCATCCCCGGATGAATGCTGTTGCAGATACCGGGCGAGCTTTTCCGCCACCAGCACCGCGCCGCACCCGGCCTGCCGCGAAATCGTCACCGCACGGCGGACATTTTTGTCCACAAACCCTCCGGGCTTTTTTGCACCTTGAAGCTGGCTGCTGATGAAAGACAGACAATGTTCTGCGCTGGCATTGATAATCATAATGGCCTTTCGCTTTCTGAACCGGCAACGGGTGCCACGTTCATCATTGTCGGTTTCCACCTAAAAATAGCGCCGCCGGAACCAGTTGCAATGGGGGCAGATACGATTTGATGATGACTAATTTTAATGATTAGTCACTTCCGACCGGGCTTATGGCCGGGCCAGCATTTCGCCGTATGCGAGCGAAATCTGGCCCACCAGCGGCGATGGCGCGACCGTTTCGCCGTTGAAGACGGCCACCGGCACGATGCCGAATGCGCTTTGGGTGATGAAAATGCCTTCGGAGTTCCGCAAGGCATCGGGTTTGATGACGCGCTTGCTCGTCGGCAGGCCCAACGTCTGGCAGATTTCCAGCACCACGGCCCGCGTGATGCCGGGCAGCACGCCGCGACCGGTGGGCACGGTGCAAATGTTGTCCTGATAAACCCAGAACAGGTTGCCACTTGCGGCTTCGGCCACCTCGCCGTTCGTGTTGATCAGCAAGGCCTCATCCGCACCCTGTTCCACGGCTTCCAGGCGTGCCATGATGTGCGCCAGCTGGTTCAGGGTCTTGTAGGATGAAATTGGATCCGCGGCCGGAATGCGGCAGGACGAAGTGATGAGGCTCCATTGGACCGGACGCTCCAGTGACGGCGCGTCATGCAACGTCATCACCACCGTCGGCCGGCCGCCGACCCCGGGCGTATAGCCGCGCTCACCCGGGCCCCGCGTCAACGTCACGCGCAAAATCGCCTCGGGCATTTGATTTTGCCCGATCAGCTGCCCGGCAAAATCCTGCAACTCCTTCGGAGTGAACGGGCATTTGATTTTCAAAAAATCCGCGCCCCGCGCCATCCGCTCGAGATGCTGCGCCATGCGAAACGGCCGGCCGCCGCAGACCCGCACCGTTTCAAACAGCCCGTCACCGTACATGAAACCGCGGTCGTTGATGGGGACAACCGCCTGGGCTTCGGGCACAAACTGGCCGTTGAGAAAAACGATCATGGGCCATTAATTCCTAATGGTCTTTCAACTATCTGAAACAGCGTGATTCGGCGAGCAGAAAAAGGTGTCTGGCGGAAAAATTGCGTTTGGTGTCCGCCCTTCAGGGTGCCGGTTCGGCGCCACAAACTCACCACATACTAAAGCGTGGGCGCCAAACAGCTGAACCCACAAAAAATAAGTTGTCCGGTTCCGGCTGGAACGGGCATTTAATAGGTGAATGCAGGCAATGGATGACATGGCCTTGTTGCAGGAATACGCCGGGCACAGGTCCGAAGCGGCCTTTACGACGCTGGTGAACCGGCGTCTCCCCTTCGTCTATTCGGCCGCCTTGCGCCAGGTCCGCGACCCGCATCTGGCCGAGGAAATCACCCAGGTGGTTTTCATCATCCTGGCGCAAAAAGCGAGGAAAATCTCCGGTCAAACCATTTTAACCGGCTGGCTGTTCCAAACCACGCGGTTTGTCGCGCTCGCCCAAATCCGCGCCGCCGCCCGGCGCCGACAACACGAGCAGGAGGCCCAAATGCAAAGTGAATTTTCATCCCCGGCCACCGACGAAACGTGGCGCCAGCTGGCACCCGGTCTGGACGAGGCCCTGGCAGCACTGAGCGAAGCGGATCGGCAGGCCGTACTGCTGCGATTTTTTGACAACCAATCTTTGGCGGAAGTCGGACACATACTGGGAACCGGCGAGGACACGGCTCGCAAGCGCGTCAGCCGCGCCTTGGAAAAGCTCCATCGGTTTTTCCACCGGCGCGGCGTCTCCTTGACTACGGCTATTCTGGCCGGAACGATTTCCGCCAACTCTGTTCACGCCGCACCCGCGGCGTTGGCCCAATCCGTCACCGCCGCCGCGCTGGCAAAAGGCGCGGCCGCCGGCAGTTCAACCTTAACCCTCCTCCAAGGAGTATTGAAACTCATGGCCTGGACCAAAGCAAAAACGACACTCGCAGCGGGCGCCATCGCAATATTACTCGTGGCCGGCACGGCGACGATATTTGTCTGTCGCCACCAAATCACACACCAGTTCACCCTTGCCGGCGGGAAGCGCGCCATCGCCAATCATCTGGCCACGCCGATTGATTTGACCAGCCATTACAGCACGCCCGCCTCCTATTTCGACCAGATCAGCGGCTTTCCCGCCTGGAAGTCGGTCCCGCGCGGGTTCCAGGTGTTCGACAACGTACCGCTCGAGATCGGCGGGATGATGTGTCTTTGGAGCGAGCGCGGCGAAAGCCGGGGGTTGCATTTCCCGGAACAGTTTTTGGATATTGGCGTCAACCAGAAATTTGCAGCGCTCTATGTTTATCACGGGGCCTTTTTTGCATCGCCGGATAAAACCCCCGTTTGCCTGGTGGTGTTCCGGTATGAAGACGGTTCGTCAGCAACGAACCAGTTGCTTTATGGCAGCGATATACTCGACTGGAATTACAAACGCGGACGGACCGGGTTTGGCCCGACCGGACCCAATTCCAAACTGGCCTGGGTCGGCGGAACCGCCACCCCGGGGAAAGATGAACCCCTGCGTTTCTGCCTGACGTCGATCGAAAACCCCCAACCGTCTCTCGCCGTCACGACCATTGATTTGATTTCCTGTAAAAACAGGACAACTGCGTGCATCATGGCGATGACCACGGGAAAATCAGGATTGATGAAATGAAATCGAAGGCCGGCCGCTGGCCGAGGCTGACACAAATACCATGAAACAAACCTTTTCTCGCTTTGTCTGAATGAACATGGGTTCAAAACGCGCGTTCACGCTGATTGAACTGCTGGTGGTCATCGCCGTCATCGGGATCCTGGCAGCGATGCTTTTGCCGGTGCTGTCCAACGCGAAACGCAAGGCCGCGCAGACCCACTGCTTGAACAACCTCAAACAACTCGGCACCGGGATGAAACTGTATGTGGATGACAACCAGGACGCCTTTCCGGGCCTGGCTTCACGACACAATGGTTTTCGCAAAGAAGACTGGATTTATTGGCGGGTGAATGCCACCGAACCCACCGTTGAGAAAAGCCCGATCCTCCGCTCGCTCGCCAACGCCAGCAGCAGCCTGCTCCAGTGCCCTCTGGACGACACCCGGGAACGGCTGGCTTACCATTACCGCGATTCCGACGGCCCCTACCTTTACAGCTACAGCTTCAACGGCTATGGTTTGAGTCCCGACAGCAGCACGGTCGGCCTGGATCCCGGGGCCAACCAGAATTATGGCATGGCCTCGGTCATTATCGGCGATCCTGCCAATCCAATGGTCCAGCTCTTCAAGGAATCGCGGCTCGTCAATCCCGCCGGTAAAATCATGCTGGCGGAAGAGCGGGGTTCGCTTAACCCCAATGACAATCCCTCGGACGATGCATTCATCCAGGACGGTCGCTGGATGCCCGAAAACGATCTGCTGACCGTGCGCCACAATCGCAAGGGCGATGTGGTTTTTGCCGACGGCCATGTGGAAGCGGTGGATTGGAAGTTCGCCAGTGATATTGCCAACTCGCGCCCGGATTTGTGAAGCCCCGGCCGCCGGCAGCAAGTTCAACCGGCTGATTTCACCGCCGGCAATCCTTCCCGCATCGCGAGATCCGTATCCGGCCGCGATCGATTCAACGCCGCCAGAAAACCCGCCGCCTTGGCCAGCGTTTCCTCGTATTCCGCTTCGGGATTCGAATCGGCCACGATACCGGCGCCCACATGGAAATGGGCGAGGCCGTCCTGGCACACGGCGGTGCGGATGGTGACGCTCAACTGGCTTTCGCGGTTGAAACCGAGATAACCGTGACAGCCGCAGTAAGGCCCGCGCGCCAACGGCTCCAATTCGTCGATGATTTCCATCGCCCGGAATTTCGGCGCACCGGTGATGCTGCCGCCGGGAAAACACGCCGCCAGCGCCGCCAGATGCGTCACTTCACCGCGCAACCGGCCCTCCACCGTCGAGACCAGGTGCTGGACCTGCGCAAACCGCTCCAGCCGCGCCAACTCCGGCGTCTGCACTGAACCAAACTCGCATACCTTGCCCAGATCGTTGCGGAGCAGATCGGTGATCATCACCAGTTCGGCCAGTTCCTTGGCGCTGGTCTGCAGTTCGTAGGCGAGCTGCGCATCGCGCGTCGGGTCGGCATTGCGCGGGCGGGTGCCCTTGATGGGCCGGGTCTGGATGTGGGAACCGCTCAGGCGCAAAAACAGTTCCGGCGACGACGACGTTATCTGAAAGCGGCCGTGCCGCCTCCCAGCATCGCAATCCATGAACGCGGAAAAGGGCGCAGGTGAAACCGCACCCAACCGTTGAAACAATTCCCAACCGGAAAAATTACCGGCCGCGGTAAGCCGCTGTGAAAGGTTCACCTGGTAGATGTCCCCGGCGCGGATGTAACGCTGGGCGCGTTCGACAGCGGAAAGGAAGCCGGCGCGGGAGAAATTCGAAATAACGCCCGCCCTCTCCCCCGGGAGAGGGGGAAGCTTTCGCGAGTCGGAGCGGCTTTGGAGATCACAGGCCTCGTCTCCGGCTGACGAATCATTCTCCGTCGCCCTTTCCGAAAGGGAGAGGGCCGGGGTGAGGGTTTTCCGTAGATGGGTTTGCCAAAATTCGAGTTGCGTTCGAACCCGATCCTCGCTCCGCGACCCGTCGGCAGCGAGTCCGGTGGAAACAACACACACCTTGCCGAGGTGATGGTCGAATACCACCAGGCTGTCGTAAAAACCCACGTGGCTGTCCGGCAGTTCAAGATCATTGACGGCGCGGCGCGGGAGTTTGGGCTCGACAAAATTCTTCAGGTCGTAACCCCAACAACCGAATCCGCCGCCGAGGGGAAACGGCAGGTCAATCTCGTCCAGCAACTCGCAGCGCGCCAGCAGCGCGTCCAGGATCTGCCAGGGATTGCCGTATTGTACATAAGGCACGAGGCGCGAAGCGTGCGGCGTGATTTCACAGCGCGAACCGAACGAACGGAAAGTGAGAAACGGTTTTGCCGCAACCAGCGAATACCGGGCCTGGGGCGAGTCGAACGATGACGTGCGCAGCAAAACGACGCCGCCATCGCCCGTCTTCGCTTCGCCGCGCCGCGACCGGTCCCGCAAGTTCTCGACCAGGGATTCCGGCGTGTGGGTGGTATCGATTTCCTGGATCAGCGGACGCATAACAACGCGGGAGATTTAACCATGGCGGACCCGGTTGGCCAAGCCAAAGCGCCGGTCACCGCGTCAGCGCCTGACAAACAACAGAATCAGCAGGTCGATGGCGAAGAAAACCACGATGATGGCTTCCAGCCACAACATCCGCTGCTCGTTCACCTCGGCGTGAAAGACGCTGTAAAGCTTGTCAAGCTGGGCGAGGCGTTGTTCCACGCTGGCGCGCCACTGGTCGAGATAGAAACGGTCACGGGCGCCGAGATAGACGCGGGCGAGGTGCCAGTCGCCGAAAAATTTGGTGATGTGCGTAACCTCGTCGGTGAGCTTGGCCACGTCCACGCGAAAACGCCGCAAATGGCGCAGGGTCTTGGTCGCCCGGCCAAACATCGGCAGCCGCCGCCGTTCCAGGTCGTCGTAGGCGCGGTCGAGGTACGTGTCGAGCCGGCGGTCCATCACCCGAAATTCCTCCAATTGCAAGTTGGCCAGTTCCAGCGCGTATAACACGTCGTCCACGTAACCGGTCAGATCCACTACCAGCGCCGCGTCCCAGTCAATCACCGCCAGGTCCGTGTTTTCGAACGAGCGCTGGATGCGCAATACCTCGCCCACCTGCGCCTCGCTCAACTGGTTGGCCGCCGTCTCCGTGAGCAGGCCCGCCACTTCGCGCCGCTGTTCGCCCAGCCAGCGGTTCACATCGTCCATCCCGGCCAGGTCGGTGAGGCAAAATACCGTGTAGGCCTCCGGCGGCGGCGGAAACTCCGTGCGTCCCACCATCAGGTCCTTGAGATTGTCGCAAACCTCCGCGCACAGTTTCAAGGCCACTGCGTCCAGCAGCTCGCCGTTCTCCAGCTTCGGATTGTGGAAGGGCATCAACTCGGCCAGCGCACCCGCTGCAAACGCCACCCGCAGCATCACTGTGACCACGCCGACGTCATAGACGCGAATCAGCAACCGAACGGGCGCGCCACGCAACCGGGCGGGCAACGGGTGCGGCTCGATGGCCAGCGGCTTGTAAAGCGGCATGTCCTTCGGCAGCGTGCGGTCCATCCGGATCTCAAACGGGAAGGGTTTTTCCGAAAGGATTTCCTGAACGCGCGGCGTGATGATTTCATTCGCCACGTCGAACGCGTAAAGATAGACCACTTCACCTTTCATCCTGCCCCAACCTACCCTTCCGGCGTGCTTTGTCGAGACCCCGGAACCGGACGAGGGTTTTCGGCCACGGCACCCCACATAATGACTTGTCAAAAACCCGCAGCACCGGCAGAATCCGCCGTGTCACGAATAAACACATTACAATCTGATGTCTTTATTTTCATTTTGGACCGCCATCGGTTTTATCATTGCGGTCATTTACGCCTCATTCTTTGAGTGGACGCTGCATCGCTATGTCATGCACCGGCCGGTCGGAAAATTCACCTACCCGTACATGAGCCACGCGCTGGTTCATCACCGCATTTTCAAATCCGACCACACCTACCATCTCATCAATGAAAAAGACAAATTCACCATCCCGATGGCCTGGTGGAACGGGCCGGTGCTGATTGCCATCGGCTTGCTGCCTTTCCTGCTGGCAGCCTTGCTTTCCGGTAAATGGGGAATCATCTGCGGTGCCGCGCTGGCCTGTGCCGTGTACTACGGCGCCTATGAATACATGCATTGGTGCATGCACCTGCCGCGCAAACGCAACGTCGAACGCTCCGGCATCTTCTTCCGGCTCAACGGCCATCACCTGCTGCACCATCGTTACATGGGCAGAAATTTTAATGTCGTCCTCCCGCTGGCCGATTTGTGCCTGGGCACTCTCCTGTTGCGCTCCAAAATCCATTTCCCCCAGGCCGTCGGCCCGTCCGTCCCCAACGTCCAGCCCCGGACCCCGCGCCCGCAAGTCGTGACGGCCACCTGAGCCAAAAAGGCACCGACTGACCGCTAACCCATGACCCGGAGGGTCCGACCTCTCAGGGCGCCTACAAAACTTTGTAACCCGGGTTAGGAAGTTTGCAGGAGTGTTTCATGGCTTGGACCAGATTCCTGCCGGCACGGGCATTCCGTCCATTGAACCGACGGTCGGCGCATCGGGTGATTTCAGTTCCCCGGCGCGCGCGGCCGGCTTCAAAGCGAAAGTTTTTCGGCCGCCTCAACCATGTTCTTGCACGTCACCATCTGGGGACGGTTCCGGTAGTGGAAGAGGGCGAGGATATCCAAACCGATGTCCTTGCTCGGATCGGGAATCACGCGCACCAGCAAACCGACACCACCCCGGTCGGCCAGTTCCATGATCCGTCCCAGCTCGGTCCGGCAAGCCAGGTCCATGGAATCTAAACGCTCGAAGTCCGCCAGCACGCGAAAACCCGGCTCTAAATCCGCCTGCAATGCCTCGATGTCTTCCCGGCCGCGTTTTAGCTCATCCGGAGTGACATGCTGGATGTAACTCAGGTGAAGCAACTGCCTTGGCTTGTTTAACGTGACCAGAAACATGGATCCAGACTAACCCTGTCCCACCTGGATTTCGACAAAAATTCCCGTCCGGTCAGGGCCCGCCCGAAGATTGGCCGGCGGGGACATCACCCCTAAATGCCCCCGCCAGCACCGCCTCCCCCGTTGAAGCCTCCCGCCGCCTGGATGATCGGCAGGAACATCGCGATCACAATGCTGCCCACCACCACCGCCAGAAAGATAATCATGATCGGTTCCAGCAATGACGTCATGGCGCTGACGGCATTGTCCACCTCCTCATCGCAGGTGTCGGCGATTTTCATGAGCATGTCCGGCAACGCGCCGGCCTGCTCGCCCACATCCACCATGCCCGAGACGATGGGCGGAAAAATCCGCGCTTCCCTCAGCGGCGCGGCGATGGTTCCCCCCTCCTTGACACTGTCATGGATTTTGGAAATCACGTCACCCACGATGACGTTGCCGGCTGTTTCCCGGACAATCGTCAACGCCTGAAGAATGGGCACGCCGCTGCCGAGCAGGGTTCCCAGGGTCCGGGCAAATCGTGAGAGCGTCGTCTTCCGGACGATTTTGCCGACCACCGTGACGATCAATTTGAAACGGTCGAACCATCGTCGGCCGCGCGGGGTGCGAATCAGAACCTGCAACGCCGCCCCAAAGATCAACAGCGCCATTCCCACCGTCAGATAATGGCTGCGGAACGCCTCGCTGAGGTTCAAGACCAGCACGGTAAACGCCGGCATCGGCTGGCCGTTGAGCAACCCGTCAAAGACCGTCTGGAACCGGGGAATGATAAAAACCATCAGCAGGGTGAGAATGCCCGCCGCCACCGCCATAACCGTGACCGGATAAAACATGGCGGCCTTGATTTTGCCTTTGATTTTGAGCGCTTTTTCCATGAACTCCGCCTGGCGCCGGAGCACCACCTCAAGCATGCCGCCGATTTCACCCGCCTTGACCATGCTTACGAAAAGCGGGCTGAAAACCCTGGGGTGGAATTCCAGGGCCTCCGACAGGGTGTTCCCACTCTCGATAGCCGCAGCCACGTCCGTGATGACACGCCTGAGCGCGCGGTTCTCCGTCTGTTCCTGCAGGAGACGCAATCCGCGCAGGAGCGGCATCCCCACGTCAACCAGTGTCGCCAGCTGCCGGGTGAACACGGTCAGCGCAGCCGGCTTGATTCTCCCGTGCGGCAGTCGCAGTGCCGGGATTTTGAGTATTCCTGAAACGGCCAGCCTCCGGCGGGGCCGGCGCCGAAACGGCGTGGCTTGCGCCACCCGGGTCGGAAACAGCCCCATTTCCTTGATCCGCTTCAACGCCTCGTTCTGATCGGTGACCTCCAGCGCGCCTTGGATCTTCAGCCCGCCGGCATCCACAGCTTCATAGCAATAGCTGGACATAACAACCTCGCTTCCGGCCCTGCCGTATTGGCAGGAGCTCTTACCGGTTTGGACAGCACCCGAAGGCCTTCGTCACGCGTGAGGATGTGAAAAGCATATGCTAAAAAACGGTGGTCATCCCCGATGCCTTGGCTGAAGTGGAGAGCTGTGAATCCAAGCGGTTGTTGACAACAAACAGAACGGACCCGCCGTCAAACAACTGCTTTCCTCGCAATCGTATTGCCGGCAGGCGACCGGGGTTCAAATGAGCAGATCGAAGTGGTTTCGGGAAAACGAACCTGGGAGCCCCATGGCGACCTGTCCCTCTGCAAAAATTCGTTGATCTCCAAAGCCGCCTGATGCAGACCGACCTCGATTGTCTGCCGGTCTCTTCATCCTTCCGGAAAGACAGAAAACCGGCCGCCAATTTGTTTGCCGTTGTCGCTCGCGCAGGTATCATGAGGACACAATCACTTATGAGCGCCGAAAACATGTGGGGTGAAATTTCCGAGCCGGTCAATCAACGAACACCAACCTCGATCTTACGTGAACAGGCCTCGGTTTTAAGCCAGCTCACCAAAGGCGTCTTGATCGGCTCCCTTGAGCAGGAAGTGACCGCCAACAACACCCTCAGCTATAAATTCGCCATCACGGCTCCGGCCATCAACAATCATAAATTTGCGATCCTGACCGTCCAATACTCCATCACCATCTATCCCCTGAGCGTGACCGATCACACCGTCCATGTGCAAAGACAGTGTTTGAACGAAGAGGCATTTACCTCCACCCTCAAAGGCATCCTGACCTCCACCCAGGTCAAACGGGTCATCTCCGCATTGTTGATTCAGAGTCAGGACACCCGGCAGGTTTAGGCAGCCAACCGTGACTGGAAGCGTCCCTCTCAACGTCGGACCCGGCGCTACCGGCGCCATCCAGAATCTGATGGACAGGGAGGAACCCGGAGCTTAGCGTCATTGGACGGTTGAACCACTGTAACGGGAGATTGTTTTATGAGAACGTTGTGCGTTATCGTCTTCGCCCTGCTTCTGGTTGGTTGTCGCACGGGTGCGCGGCAAGGTTCGTCGCTGAACGCCGATCAAGCCCGGACCACAGCATTGCAACTGGCCAACGACAAAGCCTTTGAACTCTACCATTGTCAGCCGTTCCACGACGGCCCGCCGGCCCGCTTCACGCAAGGTCGTTGGGTCTGGATCGACCGGCAGGGATACGGCAAAAGCGATTTTGAAGTCGTCGTGGAACTGGCGGCGAACGGTTCACCCCGGATGGTGGACCTCAAACTCCTGGACAATCGAGGCATTATCTTTTAGGGACAAGGGGGGTGCCTGGGTCGCGCGGCCTGAGCTTTTTTCCGGCCCGCATTGCGGGACATCGGTTGGCGTCAATACTGGGGGGCCACCATGACCGGTTTCCGCCGACGGCTTCCGGCGGGCTGCACATTCGGGACGGACGGACCCTGCGCCTGGGCAAACGCGACCCGGGAGCGCAGCAGCAGGGTGAAGCAGCACAAGTCGGCGAGCGGCAACACCACGTTGAAATTCTTGCCCATGTAACGGTGATGCAACAGGTGGTGCCCGTTCAGGCGGAAGAAGATGCCGGACCGTTCCACATGTCTTTTCTTCGGCAGATGCATGCACCAATGCATGTATTCATAAGCGGTGAAATACAGCGTGCACGCCACGGCCGCGCCGCACAAAATTCCCCATTTGTGCGAGAACAGCGCCCAGACCAAAAACGGCAGCTGGCACGCGGCTACGATCGCCGGCCCGCTCCACCACGCCATGGGAATGGTTTTTTTGTCCCACTCATTCACCAGATGGTAGGTGTGGTCCGCCTTGAAAATCCGGTGATGCACCAGGGCGTGACGTTCGAACGGAAACCGGAACCACTTGACGGGCAGGTGCATGACATAACGGTGCAGCGTCCATTCAAAGAAGGAACCAAATATCACCCCGGATACAATTCCAATGGCACACCAAAAAAGAAACATGGTCATAAATACATTTCCGCTCTTTTAGACTGAAGGAGAACTTTCGACAAACGCCCAACGAGGCCTGAACTCGAATCGGTCATGCTTAATGTCTTAATTTTCGCCGGGATTCGATTTTCAGCAAGCTTTATTTCGACATTCGGCGTACTTATTGTCAGAACCGCCGGTCGGGGCCGTACCCGGGGCAGGAGGATTCAGCCGTCCCAAATGACCCGGCCCCGCAAATGGCTGCCCCCGCGCCTGAATCCCTGCGAACCGGTAATCATATAACAGGCTGGGCGCCCCATGGAATGTTCCTTGCGGGCGTCGTTCCTGATGAATTTCATGATCGAGGGCAAGGACAGCAAATCCGAGGCGATCAAATCATTGTCGCGGTAGATGGAATATTTTTGTTTCGGGCTGTTCATGGTTCATCCGCCAGTTTGCGGGAATGGCCGACGGCTCAAATGGTTTGTCGACATAAACGGCTTTGGTGAACGCTTACGCGATGAAAACAGCTATTCCCTCCAAAGTCCATATTTCCTTCGAAATATCTGTTTTGCCGTCAGCCAGCAGCCTCCCTGAATACGGAGCCGCACATTCCACCCCTCGCTGGATGCAATTCACCCCTCAAATCCGCCATGTGTCCCTAATTCGTTTAGTTTTAACTCGTTTGTGTTAAAAAGTATGCATACCTCGGCGAACGGATCGACCGATTCCCGGGTGAGAAATTTGGAAGCTAAACAGGAACAAATTATGAAACGGTCATTCATGCTACTTTTTCTCGGCGTCGGACTGGTCCTGATCACTGCGGGAACCGTTTTGGCCCAGGGAAACAACCTTTCCCTGCCTTCGGAGACCACAATCCTCAAACGCAATGCCGGCACCAGCCTGAGCGGATCGGCCGGACTGGCCATGAACCAAAAAGCGCACGGCAGCGCCACCCAGACGTCCTTTAACACGGGCAGTGCCACGCTGGCCGGCACGCTTACCCTGCTGTTGTTGCAGCGGAGAAACCGCAATGATCGTATCCTGAAACCCAAATCCTGAAATGCACCTGCACCCACAATCGGAGATTGGCGCCAGCCGCCCCATTCATTTCCTGTCGGCCCGGCTGTTGAGCCTCCGGTCTTCCACGCTGGGCCTTGCGCTTTGCGGTCCGGGCGAAAAAGCGCCTGACGCGCCCGGGAAGCCGGCCGGCGACAGTCTCCACGCCCAAAACCAGGGCCAGGGCGACCCGGCCGGCGGATTCTATTCAATCTGAACTCATCGCTTCAACGGCCGCCGTCAGCAACGGCTGGGACGTGAGGCTGCCCGCCAACAGTTTATTCTTCACCGTCGTAGTAATCCAACGGTTCGGAACGGATCAACCGGCGTTCGGGTGAACGCACGATCCATTTCCGGCTGTCGGGATAATGGCAGGATTCGCCCAGGGGATTGTCCGCCACCACGTAGAGAACCAGATCCTCCTTGCCGTTATTGATCAGCTGGTGCGGCTCGCCAGGTTTGAAGACGAAGGCGTCGCCGGGTTCAATCGCTGTCACTCCCTCCTTGTGCCGGGCGATGCCTTTGCCCGAAATCACATGGTAAAACTCCCATTGTGCGCTGTGCGAATGATACGGGTAGGGCGTCTTCCCCGGCGCGATGCGGCAAATCTCCACATCGAAGGGATGCCGCTCCAGCAGGTCCGTGGACTGCGGCTTGCGACCCAACGCCTCCGAAACCTCCCTGCCCTCGCCCGCGAATTTTCCCTTGGGCGACGACCAGGACTCCTCCGCCATTTTATTTGTGTTCACCTTGTGCACGGATTTCCTTTTACGATTATTTATGCCAGGCGTGCCGGCAAACGCGCCTGGCGGGCAACCGCCAAAAACCGGACGTCGAGCGCGCGGCCATGTCCCCACTTTCAGATGATGTCCCGCATTGCGGGATCGCGTCGGGGGAAAGCGGCGATGTGTCGCCGCACTCCAAAATTATCCCAGCAATTTGTGCACTTCCTTCAACTTCGCCACAATGTTGATGTCCGCCTGGCAGGCAGGCATGCAGTCGCCGCAGGCCACGCAGGCCGTGCCATCCTTCGTCAGTGTCTTGTACTCGGCCCGAGCCCGGGCCAGGTCGTGGTAATCGAGCGCATAGCGTTCATAGCGCAGGATATCGGCAATCGCAATGTGTTCCGGGCAATGAGAGACGCAGTCGGCGCAGAGCAGGCAGGTCAGCCCTTTATTGTACGCCGCCAGCAGGCCGAGGGTCTGCCGGTCGCCGGCACCCATGGCGCTTGAGCGCGCGGCGCCGAAGTTTTCCTGCAACTGGTCGAAACTGCTTGTGGTAATGACGGCCGCGGTGAGGTTGGGGTTGGACATCAGCCATTTGACCATCGCCGCGCCGGGTGTGCTACCCTTGAAGCGCGGTTCGGCCAGCAGCGTCTGGAATTTTTGGTCCGTGGCCGCCCTTCCCACTCCCCCCATGGTTTTCATGGCGATAGCGCCGAAATCTTTCTTTTTGGCCAGCGCCAGCACGTCTTCCAGTTCTTTTTTGTCGCCGTAGGTGTAGAAAAACTGGGCGGCTTCGTAGGGCGAATTATCCATGAGCCAGGTGAGGATGTCGTAGGCCATGTCGCCGCCAATATTGTTGTAATGATGCTGGGAAATGGCGAGGTGCTTGACCAGTCCCTCTTTTTTCAGCCGTTCGTAGGCCCGGACCATCCCCGGCTCCGTCTTCGCCTCATTCACCGAATGGTAGCCGAAGTGGAACTTGAACACGTCGTAGTACCCCACGCCGGACTTCGCAACGCATTGTTTGACAAATTGATAGTGCTGCTCCTCGTCAATGTGGCCTTTCATGTGGTCGCCTCCGACGCGGTCCACCACCACTTCCAGATAATACGATTCGCGCGGCTGGGCCTTGATTGCCGCCGGCATGGTCTCGGCGGTCCAGCGATGCGCTTTGTGCCAGTAGTTTACCCCGGACTCGACCGCCAGCGGGATCACGGCAGGACTCCAGTCATACGCCCCCACCAGCGCGCTGATCTCCAGTCCGGTCCGCCCGTAACGGCGGCGCGGCAGCCGGCCCGGGGTGTCGGCGGCTGAAACGGGCAACCCGCCCATGCCAGCCAGGGCCACGCCCATCGCCCCGGTTGTTCCCACCCGGATGAAATCCCTCCGAGTCAGTCCGTTGGTCCCATGATTGTCGTCAGGCATAATGATGTCCTCCTCCACGATGTCCCAAAACTCCTGCCCGCAAACCGACCAGTCCTCCCGGTCAGGCTTCACAGGTTAGGACGTTTTATAAACTGGTTTAGTTAAACCTTTTTGAGGCCCGGTGGCAACCCCCGGATAACCGGCCGATGACCGGTCCATTTCAGGTTATTTCTGCAGGCGGAAGAACGTTGCGGGAGCCAGACCCGGGAGTGAAACGATATTTTGATTGATGCTGACCGCCGGGATGTTGGTAACCGCTGTCCACGCGGCCGGCGGATCAAGACTCGTCGTCGATTGCAGCACATAACCCGGGTCGGTGCTCAACGGCCAGGCCACGAGCATATTGGTGCCGGAAGGGGCTATGGTCAGGCTGGGGCGGTTGGTGGCGAGCGAAATCAGGGTGATTTGCGTGCCCCAGGACGTCGACGAAGCCGGAATCTCCTGGATGCACCAGAACAGATTGTCGTCCGTCGGGTCCACCATCGTCGCACTGAAATCGCCCCAGCGGTAGAAACCATCGGGGTGGGGGTCAAAGCTGATGGTAAAGTTGCTTACATTACCCTGCTGGATCAGGAACGGCGGACCCATCGTCACGGTGTTGTTGCTGACACTGCCGACCGCGCCATAGATGCTGATGTCACCGGCGGGGGCATTGGAGCCGGACCGGTTGAATGTCACCAGGAATTGACCCCTGCTGTTGGCTGCTATCGAAGGTTGGAAGAAATCGAAATTGGCATTGGAGATGACCCCTTCGCCGAGGATGGTGTTGTTGGATTCCTTCAACACCAGCCAATGGACGGCGTCCCGGTTGGTACGCGTATTGATGGTAACGGTGTTGGCCATGAAAATGTTGCTGCCGGACTGGCGGACCGCGGCGCTGAATCGATCGTCCAGCGCATCCACGGTCGCACCGCCGGGTTGGACCGCCGGGTTGAGGAACCCATCAAAGGTATCGCTGATATGCACGGTGGTGCCAAGCGTCGCGCCCGCTGACCCGGAATTGGAGATGGAGGTGCGGTCAAAAACATTGAGGATGTCGTCAATCGCAATGATGACGCCATGACCCGGCCCGTGGGTGGGATTGCATACGCCCTGCAGGGTGAAGCCGAAAGTCGTATCATCGAGGTTGTTAAACTGAGTCATATTGGCGAGGGTCGGCGTGCTGGCGATCAAATCGGACTTGGGAATCGAAAAAAACGAGACACCCGTAAAAGAACCGCCGCCAGTAAAGTTGTTCACCCCGATGTACACGCCGGTGGAGTCCACCCCCAGCGTGTCGTAATCGCCAAAGCCCGAATTGGCGGTGAAATGCAGGGCCTTCCAGGTGCCCCCGGGATCGGAAGTGTCCGAACGGCCTATCAACACCTGATTGTGGGTGTTATCCGTGGTCAACTCGGACGCAAACCAGCGGTCGCTGCCGGCATCGTAGATGATCCGTGTATCCGTCAGCCCGGCGGCAATTGTCCCCGTACTGATGCCGGCATTTTCCCAAAACGTGATGTCGGAAATCAACGACTGCCGGACACCGGCTTTGTCATAAATGGCGAAAGCGCCATTGATGAACTCCACAAACTGGTTCGTGCCGGCCCCGCCCATCGTGTCCGGCGGCGTCCCGGGCGTCCCCAGACCAAAGGCGTCGGTCAGGTTGACACCGGTAAAATTCTTGATAATGACTTGCGCGGGACCCGGTCGGACGGAACCGGCCAGCATCATCACGAACAACAAGACTCGCAGCAATCTCCAGCAAGGTTCAGCCATGAGAGACCTGTAATTCAGCGCACGCTTCCAATTCATGCTTTGTAGAGGAAGATTCTTAAATCACACCATCCCGTCAAGTAATGATTGATTTTGACACCTGACCGCCATCCGGGGCGGGTCCGCCGACCTGCCACGTGGGGACGTCGCACCACCCGGACTGACCCATAAACATTGGCAGGTGAACTGCTTACACCTGCGCCAGCGAGATGAGCGTTGACACAACGATTTTGCAGCTGAAGGAGGCTGAGACCCGGTACCGTGGCATGTTTGAGAATGCCATCGAAGGTATTTATCAAAGCACACCGGATGGCCATTACCTGGTCGTCAATGCCGCCTTGGCCAGGATGTACGGTTACGAACACCCCGGAGAATTGATCGACCAGGTGTCCGACATCCGAAACCAGATTTATGTGGATGCCACGCTGCGGGAGCGGTTCCAGCAGGAAATTGAGCTGACCGGTTCGGTCCACGCGCTGGAATACCAGGTCCGGCGGCGCGATGGCCGGGTCATCTGGATTTCAGAAAGCGCCCGCGCAGTCCGGGACGCCACCGGCGTCATCCATCATTACGAGGGGTTCATCCAGGACATTACCGACCGCAAGGAGGCCGAAGCGGAACGGACCCGGCTCGAAAAGCAAATGTTGCACGCCCAAAAAATGGATGCCATCGGCACCCTGGCCGGCGGCATGGCCCACGATTTCAACAACATTCTCTGCGCCATCCTCGGCTATACGGAACTGGCCCTGGTGGATCCGCAAATCAAAGGCACCACCCGGGACAACCTGCAAATGGTGCTCAAGTCCGCCGCCCGGGCCCGGGACCTGATCAAACGCATCCTCACCTTCAGCCGGCCGACCGATGCCCGGCGGCGGGCGCTCAAGCTCGGTCCCCTGCTCCAGGAAGGCGTGAAAATGCTACATGCCACCCTGCCCTCATCCATTGCCATCCACATTGACATCCGGACCGACAAGGACGTGGTGGAGGCGGATGCCACGGAAATACACCAGGTCATCATGAATCTCGGCACCAACGCCGGACACGCCATGAAGGCGAAAGGCGGCCGGCTGGATTACGAATTGGATGCCCTCAATATCGAATCCACTTCGGCCGCCGCCCTGGCCATCCCCGCCGGCCGGTATGTTCACCTCGTGGTCCGCGATTCCGGCCGGGGCATGAGCCCCGAGGTCATCGAACGGATTTTCGAACCTTTCTTTACCACCAAAGCCCCCGGCCGGGGCACGGGTCTGGGGCTGACCCTCGTCCAAAAAATCATCAGCCGCAACGGCGGATACATCAAGGTGAGCAGCGTGGAAGGCCAGGGAACCACCTTCCATCTTTACCTGCCCCAATCCCAGGACGCGCCGGCCCCGGCCACCGTGGATAAAAATCAAATCCTGCGCGGACACCGTGAACAAATCCTCGTGGTGGACGATGAGATGCCGGTCCTCAACATGATGCAGCAACACCTGCGCAACATGGGATACCGCGTCATCACCCGGGCGGACAGTTTGGAAGCGATGAACACGTTGCGCGCCGATCCGGACGATTTCGATTTGGTCATCACCGACCACACGATGCCGGGTTTGCAGGGGGCCGACCTGGCCGAAGAGCTGGGCACCCTCCGCCCCAACCTGCCGGTCATTCTGATGACCGGCCTGAACCAGCCGCCGGACCTGACGGCTTCCCGCCATGCCCCGTTGCGGTTTGTTTTTCAAAAACCCATCAATTTCATCGAGCTTTCCCACCAGCTGCGAAAATTTCTCGACCCTTCGAACGACCGGGCACTCAACCAACCGGCCCCGGCAAAAGAACATCACCCCGCCGGTTGATCCATCAGTTACCGGGTGCTTGTAGCGTCGGCCGGCCGCGCCGAAGAAAACGAAGGCAGCCGTCGGGTGCAGCCCCGATATTGGACGGTGCAGCAACGCCGCTTTACCCGTGATCCCCTTTGGTTTTTCGGAAAATGACCGAATCGGGCAACCCGGGCGGCATTCATCAGGTGCTTGACGGTCCGGCTGCCAGGTTACAAAATTGCCGACAATGAAAATGAGGTAAGACAGTTCTCGCGAACCGCGCAACGTCACAAAACAATTTCCATTAGAGAGCGGCCAACCCTCTTGATTCCCATGAACAAATTTCTCGTCTGTTTCGGCTTTCTGGCCCTGGTTATCTGCGCCGGCTTTGGCTGTTCAACCTCCACGGCACACAAGCTCAACCAGCTCGACCTCGGCATGACCCAACCGCAGGTGCGGAAAATCCTGGGCGATAATTACATCGCCAAAGCCTCAACGACCGACACCAACGGCGCGCGTCTGCAATTGTGGGAATACACCGACAAGAAAACCCAGGACGCCTATTATGTTTATTTCAAAGATGGCGAGCTGGCGCAATGGGGTCCGAGGGGCAAACTGGATTTTCCCGTGTTGACCACGCCGAAGTAACCCGCCGGTTTTTCAGTGATCGCCGCCGCTGGAAACCTGTTTCAACGGGAGCAAGCGGCGATAATCGTTCCAAAGCCTCTCCAGCAAATGAAATCTGCTCCAGTAGCGTCAGCGCCTCATTGCGGCCAGAGCCACAGGTGGCGCCGCCCGCCAGCATGGCCGCGCCGAAAAAAATCAAGATGAGCCGGAGCAGTTCGCGTCCGCCCAGGACGGCCACAACGCCCGCCTTGAAAACCAGGTTGGTCATCGAAGCGATGAGAATTGCCCGCCAGGCCGTGCCCGCATCGAATTGTTCGCCCCGGGCCATCTGCGCGGCGGACAAGGTAAAGGCATCTGGGCCCGATGAAACAACTCGTTGCCGGCCCTCAATAAATGCAAGGCGCCATGACGAGCAAGTCATCGACTAAACGCGCGACCCTCCCGGCACCGCGAGCCAATCGCGAGGAATTCTGCCGTGCAGGAGCAGGCGGACGACAGCCTGCCATAGTCCGGCATCGCGCCAACCTATGGGCTTTTCGTGCGGAATCCATCCATGCCATAGATGATGAGGCAGATCAACAGAATCAGGCCAATGCCACTGCCGCCGACGATAGGACCGCCAAAGTAAAATCCACCTCCGCCGAACAGGAAAAGCAAAATAACCAATAGTAATAACAGATTCATTGCAACATGATAACACACCACCACGGGGTTGCCATGGGGTCTTCACCCCAGCCGGATTTGGACTCGCGCGCGTGATGGGGTGTTTACCCTATGGTCAGCCAGTCAGAATCAGTTAATTTTACCGTATGAACACAAATGAATTCTCCCGGACTTTCCGGTTGCTGTTATTGAATGCGTCCCTTGTGGTTTTGGTCGTTGGGTGCGCCACTCCTCACGAGAGATCCTACAACCGGGATTTTAATCAAAACCTTCCCACCTCGCCCAACTATTCCATTGAAGATGTTGATGACGCACATTTTAAAGTCATCGTCCATCAAGGGTCTCCTTTGCCGGGAACGCAGCGCATCATTTATGTTAAGGAAGTGGCCTCAACGGTTACGGCCAGCGAAGCCAAACGCCGGGGCTGGACAAACTGGGACCTGAATTATGTTCAAGAACGCGATCAAGGGTGGATGCACGTTGTTATCGCCGATGTCACTCGTAAAAACGCCGCCGAAAAGACGTCGGACTCAACTCCCTGACGAACCACAGGGCGTGCCCGACCACCCGGATTTGAGCCGAAGGTTAAGATTTATTTCCGCAACAGCAGCAGACTTACAATGGACAGGACGATGCCGATGATCCGCGGCCACGAAGCCGGTTCACGAAAAAGGAAAATTCCCACCGTGGCCATGATAGCCGCGCCACCGGCCAGAATCATCGGGACGGCGGAAAGCGGACCGCCCTTTTGAAATAGCAGGAAAAAGAAGAGCGTTCCCATGCCCACACAGATTCCCGTAAGCACCGAATAGAACATGCCGGGAGCAGAAACGGTTTGATTCCATTGTCCGCCGGCCCGGAGGAACACCTGGTAAGCCAGGATCGTCAATGCCGCCGTCCCCTCGGCTTCGAAACCGCCCAAACCGGCGCTGATGCCGTTGGCGGCCATTTTGGTGAAAACCCGCCACCCGCAACGAACGCTTCCGCCACGACCGTGAACATGAACATGACCGCGACCGCGACCGCGACCGCCATTGATGGCGCTCAATTCCAATGGAATTGAATCCATCAGCCCCCAGGGTTGCGACAGCTACCCTGGGCTGAATGCCGATTATAACCTCTTGGCTGGAAACCATGTGAGAAGACCCACACTTCCGGGCTGGCCCGGTGGGTTTTTGACTTGCACACTTTGTCACCACTTGGTTTCACCGAATGTGGAGATGTTCTGTACGTCCGATGACCAACGGCAATTGGGTAAGGGATAGGTCGCAGAAGTAAACAGCGATAATGAAGATATTCCAAATGGTCTCGGACTTTAATTGCTACTTATAACCCGCCTTGCTATTCACATCCTTGTGCACAGGATAAGATTACTCACCCTTGGCCTGGTGATGGCGGGATTTATCGGAACCGTATTGTCCGAGTGCTGGGCTTTTACCCCGGCCATTGTTATCGCCGTGGCGGTCTTTGTCATCTTTGCCGTTGTGGCTTTTGTGCGCAAGGGACCTGGCTGGTCTCACGATGAAGACGATGACCGGAACTCCTGGCATTGAAGAATGTTTTACGGCGGTTCGCGATTGATGGGGTTTTTAGGATTAAGTTTTCCGGTTCTTCGCCGGGCTATTCCTTGGTCAGTTCCATATCTTTGGGGGGATTGACGATTAACAAACGCGTTTTTAGACCGAAAAAGGATTACCAGCCTGAATTTGATTAAATGACAATGTAATGCTAAGTTATGGTCGATAAAAATCGGGTAATGGGCCAGTTTGGACTGTAGCGTCAGCTGTCTCAGCCGATAATGCATTGAGAACGGTGCGCCCCACACGGAGGCAAAAGTTCCCGCAGTCATTGAACGCGATCTGGAAAGATTTCGCTTTTGCCACCGTATGAGTAGTTGGGAAGTTGGGTAATCTTCCGAATATGTCACGAGTATTGGTCATGGATGATGAAGAGGATACAAGGATGCTTATTGAAGAAATCCTTGCCTCCGCCGGTTATGAAGTGGTTTTGGCCGCCGATGGGTTGGAAGGCATGCAGCGATACCTTTCGACGCCCGTTGATCTGGCGCTGGTTGACCTGTTCATGCCCAACCGGGAGGGGCTGGAAACGATCAAAGAGCTCAAGCAAAAGTTTCCCGATTTTCCGGTTATTGCGATGTCGGGAGATGCCCTGGCCCTGCCATTGTTGTCCATAGCCCAGCGGCTCGGAGCGGCGTGGGTGTTGCAAAAACCATTTTTGCCCGAGGAGTTGTTGGAGGCGATCAAGCAAGTGTTGCGGCCCAAACGCCGGCGAACGGTTAAGAAAGCCGAAAGGCAGGGCGGGTAGTCCCCTGCCCGCTGCACAAATATTTCACCCGCCGGCGCGCTTCGGCAAAGCAAAACGTTTTACAGGACCAAACGGAGATAACGGAGCCCGGCCGTGAGAAAAATCCGCCGTTTCCTCCAGTTCAAAAGGTGTTTCCGGTAAACGCCATAAGCCGCGCTCCATGGGCCATATCCGGGCGTAACGGAATCGTAGCAAATCCATTCTTGTCCAATCGGTTTCGCCTTTGCTAAAGTTTCGGAGATGAGTGGACGCGCATTTCATTTGTCCGCGCTGCTCGCCCTATGAAACAATATTTATCCATCGCCCTTTCTTTGGCCTGTACCGTGTTGGTCGTATCGCTGATCGTGATCAAACGAGGGGATAACGCACAGCATGACAATGACGCCGCTGCAATTGCCGAATTTTCGAACCAGGTGACCTCGGCGCAGACTCAAATCGCCATTTGCCGGGGATCGCTGCTCGTGTTTTCCAACCGGCTCGACGCAAGCGAGTCCGCGTCATTGACGTTTTCAAACCATCTGCTGGAAGCCGAATCCACCCTGGCTCTCAACGCGGAACAAATCACCAACCTGAACCGGCACGTCGCGGAAGTGGAATCGGAAAATCAAACCCTGGGCAAAACCCTGGGCCAGCGCGTCATGGATTTGACCAACCAACTGGCCGGCCTCACGGGCCAGGTCGCTTTGACCGCGGCCAACCTGGATCAGGCAAATAAAAACTATGCCCTCCTGGAAAACCGTTTGCGCATAAACGTGGCCGAGCGGGCGGTGGTGGAACGAAAATTTTACAATCTTGCGGATCTGCGGGCTCAAATATATTACCTGGAAAGACATCCCGTCGAAGGGATTTCCGCCGACAGCATCTATGCCGGTTTGGGGGTGGAAGTGAAATCGAATGGTGGACTCCACGTCATTTCCCCGGACTGATTCAATCGGCAGTCGTAAAACTTTCGGCGGGCGGAGTTCCACGATGCCCCATCTTCCCTGAGCCTGGGTCCCGGCGCAACTCGCCCCGGCGAAACGGTGCAGCGGACGCCTAAAAGCGACAGAAGATGCCGGGATAGCCACGGTCAAAAGTGCATTTTCTTTGTAAGAAAGGGCTGGATTCCGTCACTATTTAACTGAATGCAGACCCAGGCCATGACCGCCCAGGAACAGGAAACCCTGTTCCGGCGATGGTTAAAGGAACATCTCGGACTGATGTTGAAGGTGGTTCGCGGTTGTGCCACGGCGCCACAAGACCAGGATGATCTGTTTCAAGACATCCTGCTGCAAATCTGGTCCTCCATTCCATCCTTTCGCGGCGAGGCCAAAGAAACCACCTGGATTTATCGCGTGGCCTTCAACACCGCGCTGGCCTGGCAGCGCGGAGAGCGGCGGCGGCGGGAGAAGCATGAAATCTTTTTGCGGCTCGACACCCCGCCCCAGGTGCAGTTGAGCCATGTGGATTCGCTGCCGGAACAGGAAATTGTGGAACGGCTTTACGCCGCCATCCGTCAATTGCCCAAGGTGGACGCTTCGTTGGCGCTCATGCACCTCGACGGTTTGAGTTATCAGGAAATGGCTGAGGTGCTCGGCATCTCGGTAAACTACATTGGCGTGAAACTGAATCGCATCCGCAAACAACTGGCGGACGAACTGAAAGGAGCTGCCGATGAACTTTGAAGTGATGCAAAAAGCGTGGCAATCCCAGGACCCGGGCGCGAAAGTGACCCTCGACATCAACGTGCTGTTAAGGGAAGTCCGGCACAACCAGCGACATTTCCAGGCGACCATCTTCTGGCGCGACGTGCGGGAGGTGGGCGCGGCGGCCCTGATGGCAGTGGGTTTTCTGGTTTGGGGCCGGTTATGGCACTGGTGGTCCTTGTATCTGCTCGCATTTGCTTGTTTTGAAGTCGGCGCCTTCTTTGTAATTGATCGCCGGCTCCAACGCCGGAAGCGACCGGTCCATAATGATTCTCTTCAAGACTGCATTGAAGCTTCGTTGTTTCAAATCAATCATCAGATTTGGTTGCTGAAAAATGTCTTCTGGTGGTATTTGCTGCCGCCGATCATTGGCATTGGCGCGGTCCTGGCTCAGACCCTCTGGACCGCGCGTGGGGCCGGCCCGGCAGCCATGATCGCCATGGGGGCCGTCTTCATCATCACTTATGGTGTTACCTATGGCTTTGTCTATTGGCTCAACCAGCGTGCGGTCAGAAAACAACTCGATCCGCGCCGGCAGGAACTCGAAGCCCTGCTGGCCAGCCTTACATGAAAAACCGGAATTCTCCCGGTTCGCGGGTGTAGGCGTCGGCGTCAGTCGTCGATTACAAATGTCCGTTGCTCTTGGAATTGAGGAATCCGCCCCGCCTGTTAAGATCTGGATAAATCAAGAAACCGGGGCCTGTTTCGGTTTCAGGTGAAAATCAATAACAACCTCAACTTGCGATACTATGTTTTACCCCACAATGGTCGGGACCGGTTTTGCCCTTTCCAACCGCTTGGCCAACGCCGCGGCCACGACGGCGGAAATAACTGCCCGGGAGGCCCGGGCAAATGTTGATCTGCTCACCCACGATATCGACCGGTTGCTGTTGGTCACGGAAGCCTTGTGGACACTGATGAAAAAGGAGCATGGCTATGCCGATGACGTTTTGACCAACCTGATTCAGGAGATTGAGAATCGGAAAATCATCGTCGATGGCATGGCCGTCAAAACTCCGCCCCGGACGTGCCCCGGTTGCGGGAAAATCAATTCGGCCAAACGTATGTTCTGCATGTATTGCGGGAAGCCAATTCTGACAAATCCCTTTGCTCATTAGATACTATGGCCTGACGTGATGGAGCTCGCGGGACTTCGGCCCCCGGGCACGTACGCCTTGACATGAAGAGACGGGCAGCAAAGCATCGTCACGTTTTCTCCGATGAAAACCTGCTCTTACTGCGGGAAAGGATACCCGGACGACGCCCTTGTTTGCGACGTTGAACAGACGCCGCTTGGGTCCGGGATTTTAGAGAGCACCCGTTCGGCTGGTTCCTCGCCAACGGCCAAACCGGCCATCGCTTGTCCTGCTTGTGGGGCACTGGACGATTACAAGCCGGCGGTTGATCTCTGCGGCTCTTTCAACCTGCTCGTCTTTCTGAGCGGTGGCCTGCTGGGCGTTCTCTTCTATAACGCGGGCCGGCCCCGGCGGGTTCAGTGCAACAAATGCGGAGCACTTTTTAACCTTCGCACTCCATTGTCCAGGTTCTCCCGGGTAATTTTCTGGCTGCTGGTCGCTCCCACGGTCGTGAGCATAATCATTCTGCTGCTCCTGTTGTTATACACTTTCTTTGTGCATTGACCGGTCACAATCAGCGCACGTCTCAACCCCGCGCCATAAAAAAGAAGGCGCTGGTGTAACGGGCACCAGCGCCGATTGTATGACTAGCAGGCTTTTCTTGTTACCAGACCATCAGACCATTCCTCCGCCATTTCGTCAAAGGCGGACCGGAAACAAAACGGTGACGTTCCGGAAAACCCTGGCGAAACAGCAAAACACTAAAGACGAAGTAAGAAGAGATTCGCTGTATATCCTATAACACCTGGAACTGTTGGCATGGATTTGGTTTTGTTTCCACTTCAGCGTTTACCCTTTCCTGCACGCCCTGGTCCCGCAACACGGAACGGCGGCGGGAGCCTTCAGCCTTTGAGAGATTGAGATAGAGTTCTTCCAGAACTGATGCGTTTTCGTTTTTAGCTGTTTCGACTACGGAATCCGCCCACTAAATATACAAAGAAGCATAGCCCCAGAATCAGGCCAAGTACGCTGGCTCCAATGACCGGGCCTCCAACGTAAAACCCACCAACGCTGAACACAGCAAGCAGAACCAGCATGATTACTAATATATTCACACCGCCATGTTAACACACCGCCGCTCGGGCACTATGGGGTCTTCACCCTACTCAGTCTCAATACGGGCCTACGGGCTCAGTTGGGCTTTTCAGACTTACACCAGTCACGATATTCGCGCGTTGTTTCCAGCCATGAACCGACGTCCTTGAAACCCTGTTTGCTGAGCATGGCCATCTGCTCATCAGCCTCTGGTTCTGGATATTTGCTGCGCAAGAAGGCACAAAATTTCTTTTCGGAATCTGCGTCTGTTTCGCCTTTTACGACCGTACGCAAAAACGTATCGAAAGTCGGCAGCGAAGTCTTCGGAGGCGGTATGGGGCGTTCCGCAGGCTTGCTTGCCAATATGGGGCTTTCCGCAGGTTTGCCAGCCAACGGCGACTCCTGGGAATCCCACCAGTTACGATATTCAAGTGCGGTTACCTGCCATGATTCAGAGTCCCTGAATCCTTCCTCCCCAAGTTTTGCCATGCGTTTATCAGCCTCATCTTCGGTAACAGAGTTGCTGCGTAAAAAATCACGAAACCGTTTGGTTGAGTCCGCGAGGGATTTGCCGTTTACGGCCATGCTCAAAAAAGTATCGAAGGTTGCGGGGAAGGCCGGCGTCAGGCTGCTCCCGTCGCTCTTCTGAATATTCTCGTTATCAACCTGAGCCGGTTCTTTAATTTCACCTTCGAGTTTTTCCCGGGCGTTCTTCCACAGCTTAAAAGCGTAATCGACTGCCAGGCGCGGTTCGAGGTCAATGCCCTTCGACACGTTCGCAGCAATTAACGCCAGTGTGTCGGCGGTGGGTAATGGAATATCAGCACCCGGTTTCGCAGATGAACTGCTTTTCGGTCGTTTGGGTCGGGGATCTTTCCCGGTTTTGGTGGCCATAATAATTTCGAAGCCAACTCTGTCAATGGAATCACTTTTTGACAAGCTTTGACGGCGATATCCGCCTGCGCCAGGCCTTCGTCGCGACGAGCCACTCAGATTACTGACCCTTAGACCTGTCTACCGATGTTTACGGCTGAATGGCCAGCCGAAATCCGAACAGAAGAAAATGTAACGGCACCTGCGCCTGATGAACCGGTAAATGCTCAAATAAACCAAATGCGAACCTTCGGCTGATTTCCCGACCTTTCTAACCGGTTCTGCAGAGGCAATTTCTGCCGGATTATAATGAATTTGAAAGGTTTTGACCCACGCCTCGTATTGAATACTAATGACTCCTGAGAAATATTCGGCGGTGACGTTCCAACAACTTCGCGACAAACTGGGCGGCGTGATAAAACGCGTCCATGCTGCCGACACCCGCGGTTTGCCGGTGGCTACGTTGACTGCCGAGGCGGGCAGCATCCTGGCCACTGTGCACCAATTCATGGAACGGCACAAAGGCACGCCGCTTTGCGACGAGCAATGATACGTGCCGTTGGGATTCAGCGGACGTTCTCCTTGAAAAGCAGCAACAGTTGCTGGCACCGGGAGATGTCAGGCGCAAGCAAGTCCCCGTTCAGCGGCGTGTTCAAAAAATCACTATAACCGGGCAGGTTCCTGAGTCCGGGTGTGTTCAAATCGCGGAACGCCATCGCTGAGTCGGAAAAGTCCCGCCGGGTAATCGGCCCATGTACCAGGGGGATGACATGATGATGACGCGGGTCGCGGCATATCTTTGCGAAAAGCGCAATCACCACCGACCCATCGCCCTCCAGCGTCTGCATGAAAGTGCCGTCATAGTAGAGCAGCAACCCGGTAATCCCCACCCGCGTATTCCTCTGGACGCTGCCTTTGAGCAATTCCATCAAATCGGCCCGGCTGAACGATTCACTGGCAGTGCTCGTATAAACAATCTGGAATAAAGCCCCCATAACCCAATGTATATGCATATCTAATGTCGCTCGTCTCCGGGGAAAATCAAATGACATTTCTTACTGAAACATCTTGCCCGCCAATGACTTGAACAGGAAGGCTGATTTACAGCACGCGCCAGAGGCGCAAAACCCCGTGGGAGCCACGCCCCTTTACCGGGTTGAAGGTCAGGGCAATCCAAACGGCCTCAATTGTCGGAGGCGTGGCGAGTACAGGCCGTCAATATCGTATGGACAATCAGGAAATCAGGGCCTAGCGTCGTTCGGCAAAACCGATCGGTTGTGGATGCATCCTTTTCATTCTACAAATATTCTTCGGTGGCGGCGACGGTGATGTGGACCTTGGGCTGGGCGCTGGTCGCCTGTGCCGCCGGCGAATACCTGATGCAGGAGCACAGCGGTGCGGCCTGGTTCAACTCCTTCCTGGCCACAGCCATTACTTTTTTTGGATGCCGGCATGCGTATCGGGTTTACCTGCTAACCAATATCATTCACCACGCCACGAAAACCTATCCGAAGGAACCGTGGGTCCAGCGCGCGTTCGGATGGTTTGGTGTGATCGCCTGGTGCGTATGTGGTTTGGTATGGAACTGGGCTGTTCTGGCCAGTCTGGTCCGCGCGGCAGCCAAAGGACAAAGCTGGATCATGGTCATGCTGATACCCTTTTCAGTCGCCGGCTGGTTTCTGCTTCTGGTCCTGTTCGTTTGCGTGGGATTGGCAATCGACGCCCTGTTCAAAATGGGCGACTCGGCGCCGTCAGCGCATCCGGCAGAGGAACCCGTGCGCGAACCGCCCGCGCCAACAAAAGTGCGCCCCGGTGTTTGAATCGCACACGGATTTCGGCTGCCGGGAAACCTGACAAACAGGGTTTTTCAACAGGAGCGGGCTTCGGCAGGGACCCGGTTCAATGGCGATCTGCCCCGATGTTGTTTATCGTAGGTGAAGGCACACGCGTCGGTGGGCGATTACAAACGGCCGTGGTTGTTGGAATTGTGGAATCCGCCCAACCTGTTAATGTCCGGTAACAAACAAGATTCCCATGAAGATCTGCCCGTACTGTGGGATGGAATATGCGGACGACGCAATTGAATGCCCGCTTGACCAGACACGGCTTCTCCTTGCTCCAACCGCTACCGAGCCAGCGACGGAGTCCTCTCCGAACCCGGTGAAACGATCACCCGCGACGGGAGGCTATTCATTCTACGCGATGGCCTTTGCGATTCTAAGCGGCTTCTTTGGCGTTGGCTTGGCCTGGCTGGTAGTTGGAATACCTGTAATTATCATGTCGCGGAATCACGAGGATGCGCTTAGCGCATCCAGCACTTCCCTGCTTTTGGCCGGGGGAATAATTGGTTTTATTGCCGGCCTCTACGGCTTCCTCCATGTGGTCAAGCCAGACAATGAATCGGAAACTTTAGAGAAAAATTTTGGCGAAGCAGGGCCCGGCGGATCAGCCAGGCAGAAGCAGCAAAGAAATATGTCGGCCATAGAGGGCGCTTCCGGATCTTCTCCGGTTGGACCATGTTTTTGTTCTTCCCATTGTTTGCTTCTTTTGACCGGCTGGAGCATCTGGTCGGCACCCGAATGACCCCCTATGTCATCGTCGGAACCATAATGGCAGTTGCTGCGGTTAATATGATTTTGTACGACCGTATTCCCAGGAAATTACTCGTTCCCATTGGCATCGCCGGTTGGCTTTTGGTGCTCGCCATCGGCACCTGTTTCGCCTTTTTCGGCCTGGGCTATTGGCACTAATCTATCGCCGGTCTTTTCAACTGGCCCAGCTTTCCGACCCGTATCGCGGGCATTGGGACAACTGCAGCACGAACTCAAA
>CAYPSF010000020.1:0-40322 GCA_964413165.1 uncultured Bifidobacteriaceae bacterium | reverse complement strand
TGAAGCTCGACCAGCGCATTGCGCACGAACGGCTGACGCGGATCTGCTTCAACGATTACGACCGCGAAATCGCGCTCGTGGCCGAACGCAAGGACACGAAGACGAAGCAGCGGGAGATCCTGGGTGTGGGCCGGCTGAGCAAGGAACACGGTTTGAACGAGGGCGAGTTCGCCCTGCTGGTGAACGATCACTGGCAGAAAAAGGGACTGGGCGGTGAATTGCTCAAACGGCTGGTGGCGATCGGGAAAGCTGAGAAACTCACCCGCCTCTCCGCGGAAATCATGGCCGACAACCACGCCATGCAACACATCAGCAAGCAGGTGGGCTTCAAGCTGACGGCCAGCGCCGACGGCCGCGACTACATGGCCGAATATCTCTATTGAACGGTAAAAGCCTCATTTCACAATGCGGGCGGCCAACCCAATGGCCGCCCGTTTTTATTTTACTGCCGAGGCCCGAAGGCACACCGAACACAGCTGAACCAGATTTCATTCTGGCTCCTGCCCCTGTCTCATCTGCATCTTGCTTTTCTCCTGCCCATCCGCTATGGACTTTCAATCAGCATGAAAAGCGGCCGCTTGTCATTTTTCCTCCGCCAGCTTCCCGCGGTTCCTCCCTCGTCTTCAGCCATTCGGCCCGGGTCACCCAGCGTGACTTTTTACACGATGAGCCGGCTTATTCTCCTTGCCGGGCTGCTGCTGGCATCGGGCTGTGACACATTGGATCCGGGCAACGCCTCGTCGCGACCGTGGAGCCAGAACCGCAATCCGGATTCTCACACCGACTCGTTCAGTCGGGACCCGGCGAACGATTTCCGCTGAATCGGGACGGCCGGGATTACACGGTCAGTACGCTTATTGATCGGGAGAGACGCAAAGACGCAAAGCACTGCATGGGCAGTGCGCGTCACTCCGTGCGCGGTCATCCAAACACCTTCGCCCTGGCAGCGCGTGGCGCTGCGGGAGGCAGGCAAAGCAAAGTAGGGACCTGGTTCCCGGGGCTTTGTCGCCGGGGTTGCAAGGCGACCATGGCTGCCGCCTTTTATCGGCCCCGGTTACCAGGTCTTTAACACAGATGCGAGGTATGAACTCCGTTGCAAGTTCCCCGAGCGAGCGCCTGCCGACGCACGGAATCCTGCGGAGCGGGGCCCAACTCTTTGTGGCTTTGCAACTTGGCCCCGGCGAGAGGCGCAACAAATTTTTTCAGATTGAAACCACGAAATCACTTGCCGCCCGGTTGCCCAAACTTTGCGCATGCAAAACATATCCGGTCTTTCTTCATTCTGGCTTCCCGCGTCACGGCCAGACTTGCAGTTTCATCCCTTCCGGCTAGGCTTGGTCGGGTGAGCACCAGTCCGGCCGCCGATTCTTCTGTCCCGCCGCCGTCGAGCGCGGGTGCGCCCCGGCCGGCGTTTGTCACCACGCATTGGTCGGTTGTGCTGTCGGCGCAGGACAAGGATTCGTTGCGTTCGGTTGAAGCGCTGGAATCGCTCTGCCGCACGTACTGGTATCCCCTCTATGCCTTTGTGCGTCGCCAGGGCCACCGGCCACACGATGCGCAGGACCTCACCCAGGAGTTTTTTGCCCGGCTGCTGGAAAAGGACAGCTTGAAGTCCGCCGCGCAGGAGAAGGGGAAATTCCGCACCTTCCTGCTGGTGGTCCTGAAACGTTTTCTGGCCAACGAATGGGACCGGCAACATGCGCAAAAGCGCGGCGGTTTTGCGCCCATCGTGTCCATCGACCAGGAGGTGGCCGAGTCGCGTTTCGCCGCCGAACCGGCCCACCAGCTCCAGCCCGACGTGCTCTTCGACCGGCAATGGGCCGTGACCCTGATCGAGCGGGTGATGGGGCGGCTGCAGGAGGAGTACCTGACCTCGGGCCGCGCCAAGTTATTCGAATACCTTCGCAGTTGCCTCGCCAAGGACGAGTCGGCCCTGGCCTATGCCGAAATTGCCTCCCGGCTCAACCTCACCGAGGCCGCGGTCAAGATGGCCATCCACCGCCTGCGCGCCCGGTATCGCGAAATCCTGCAGGCTGAAATCGCCGACACCGTCTCTTCGCCGGAGGAAATCGACGAGGAGATCCGCCACCTGTTTTCGATCTTCGGGCCGTGAAAAAGCGCGGTTGCCGGGTTACCTTTCGCCGGATTTGCTTAAGTTGTGGGTAGAACGAAATCATGAATACGACCGATTCCCACACCCATCGCCGGTGCCCCCGGTGCGGCGCGGAGCTGCCCGTCAACGTGCCGCCGGATCTCTGCCCGAAATGCCTGTTACAGGCGGCCCTGCCCACCGAGGTTGGCGAGCCGAAGACGGAAAAGATAACCCTGCCAACAGCGGCGCGCTCGCGCGGACTGCCCCAACCGGGCGAACAACTGGGCCATTACCGGATCTTCCGTCTGCTGGGCCAGGGCGGCATGGGCGCGGTGTTTGAGGCCGAGGACCTCGAAAGCGGCCGGCGCGTGGCGCTCAAGGTATTGAGCCAGATGCTCGATGCGCCCGAGGCGCGCGAACGGTTTTTTCGCGAAGGCCGGATGGCCGCCTCGATCAATCATCCGAACAGCGTTTACGTCTTCGGCACCGAGGAAATCGGCGGCACTCCGGCCATCGCGATGGAACTGGTGGCCGGCGGTACTTTGCAGGACCGCATACGCGAACGCGGCCCGCTGCCCGTGACCGAGGCGGTGGACTGCGTGCTGCAAATGATCGCCGGCCTGGAAGCGGCCCAGCTCATCGGCATCCTGCATCGCGACATAAAGCCTTCCAATTGTTTCCGGGACGCCGACGGCACGGTGAAGATCGGTGATTTCGGGCTCTCGATTTCCACCACCATCCGCACCGAACCGACGTTGACCGCGACCGGCGCGTTCCTGGGCACACCCGCTTTTTGTTCGCCGGAACAACTGCGCGGCGACGAGCTGAACGTCCGCTCGGACATGTATTCGGTGGGCGCCACGCTGTTTTACCTGCTCACGGGTCACACGCCGTTTGAGGCGAAGAACCCGGTGCAATTATTGGCCACCGTGCTCGAACAACGCGCGCCGTCACCGAAAAAATTCCGGCCCGCCATTCCCGCCGGGTTGGCCCATGTTGTTCTGCGTTGCCTCGAAAAGCAGCCGGGCGACCGGTTCAAAAATTATCCGGAACTCGGCCGGGCGCTGGCCCCTTACACTTCCGCTGCTCCTACCCCGGCGACGCTCGGACTGCGTTTTCTGGCCGGCCTGATCGACCTGCTGTTCCTCAACGCTGTTTGCGTACCCATCATGATCCTGACTGGTCATAACCCGATGGATTTCCTGAATCTGGCCGATCAGGGTTCGTCCCGGCTGTTGCTGATTGTCTGCCCGACTCTGGTTGGTATGATTCTCTACTACGGATGGCTCGAAGGTCTCCGGGGCGCCGCGGTCGGCAAGGCCCTTTGCCATCTACGCGTCGTCGGGCCGGACCGCAACGTGCCGGGTTTCTGGCGCGCGCTCACGAGGACCCTGATTTACGTCGTGGTGCCGATGCTGCCGTATTGGTTGATTATAGGCACCAGTCCGCGGGCCTATTTTGAAAGCTCTACGTGGGTGCAAAGTCTCCTGGGACTTTTGTATTACGTCCTGCTGGCCCTGCTGTTCTGCACGGCCCGCCGGCGGAATGGTTTCGCCGCCGTGCAGGACCTGGCGTCCAAAACGCGGGTGATTTCCCGCGTGGCGCTCGAATCCAGACAGGTACTGGTCCCCGTCGAAGCACCGCCGCCGGTCGCTGAAAGCGGACCGGCCGTCGGACCGTATCAGGTGCTGGAAACGCTCGAGAAATCGCCCGGGACGGAATGGTTGCTCGGCTACGACCTGCGCCTGCTGCGAAAGGTGTGGATCCGGATCGTTCCGGCCGGAACTCCGCCGGTCCCGGCCACCTTGCGAAACATCGGCCGGGTGGGCCGCCTGCGCTGGCTCGCCGGACGGCGCGCGCCGGGCGAAAACTGGGACGCCTTCGAAGCCGTGAGCGGCAAACCGCTGTTGCAGCTGGACCGGACCCGCCAGCCGTGGAACCAGGTGCGGTTCTGGCTCTATGACCTGGCCTGGGAAATCAGCGCGGCGGCCAAAGACGCTACCCTGCCATCCGTGCTCGCTTTAGACCACGTGTGGATCACCGGCGACGGTCGCGCCAAGCTCCTCGATTTTCCCGTTCCCGGACTTGGCTCCGCCGCCGCGGGCAACGTGCCTCCGGTTCAATCCTGCGGCCGCTTTCTCGGCGAAGTGGCCGATGCGGCTTTGACGGGCCGGTGGGACACTAATGCAGAAGCCCCAAACGCGGCAACTGTCCCGCTGCCGATGCATGCGCGCCATTTCCTGGACGGTCTGCCGCAACTGCCCGATGCGGATGCCGTCACCGAAGCGCTGAAGCCGTTGTTGTCGCGCCTGGCGCAGGTGACTCGCTGGCGCCGCGTCGGCATCGTGGCCGGTTGCCTCGCCTTTCCGCTATTGGGCTCCGCCTGCATGATATTCGGTGTGACGATGATGGAACAGTGGAGCCGGAAAAATCCGGACCTGGCAGGGCTTCAGCAGTTGCTTCAGATGCGGACCACCCTGAATACCCGGTGGACGAAAGACGGACCGCATCCGACCGACCACCAGTTGGCCATCTACATTGCCGGCCATTACCGGGGTGTTATCACCAATGACGCGGCCTGGAAAAGCGGGCTGGCGCTGGCATACATCAAAGGTGAGCCCCGGCGATTCGCCGAGCAAAGCATTGCTGAAAATCCGGCGCCGGCAGAAACCGAGTTGAAGGAAGCGGACACGGCCATGGAGAAATATCCTCCGTACAAGACGCCCGGATTCGAGCTGGCGAAGAAGCCGTGGTTTCCCTTCGCCATATTCCTGGCCACGCTCGTAATTTACGTGGGTATCCCCGCCCTGGTGGCTGCCTTGCTGTTCCGGACCGGGCTGATATTACTGGCGGCACGTGTGACGTTCGTCCGCAAAGACGGCCGGCCGGCCTCGCGACTGAGGGTGTTCTGGCGCGCGCTGGTGGTGTGGAGTCCGCTGTTGCTGGGGGTGGAGGTGTATGTCGTGTTCTCAATTTGGTTCGCTCCGCTCACCGCCGCGCTGGCGTCCGCGCTATTCGCCTGCGGCCTGGCGATACTGTCGCTGGCCTTGCCCCATCGCGGCCTGCCGGACCGCCTTTCCGGCATCTGGCCCGTGCCGCGCTGACGGCGATGGCGACCTCCCGGTTCCGGACTCAGCTTCCGGCTTTTGCCTCCAGCCGGTGATAGGTAAAAGAAAGAGGCAGGCAATCAAGCCTGCCTCCTCCGAAACCCCGCTTAAGCAACGAAACTCAGGCAACTGAACGCCGGCGCAAGAGCATGCCCGCCAGGCCACCCAGCGCCATCAAACCGAGCGTCGCCGGCTCAGGAACGGCAGTGATGACGGTAAAGCCGGGATCGCTGAGCAGGTCAACGTTGACGTTGCCCACGACGCCGTTTCCTTCAAGGATGCCCCTTGAAATCAGGTCGTTGACGGTGGTGGTAATGTCACCGGCCACAACCAACCGGCCGCCCGCAACATCGATGAGACGCGAGGCGTCCGTGGATACACCGCCCCAGAAACCGGCCCCCGCCGGACCGATCAACAGGCCGTTGTTGACCGTCACCGTCCCGCCATAAATATTGAGGTGCCCGCCCAACGCGAAATACTTCGTGTTGACCTGGGAATTGTCGTACAGGTTCATTTCCACATGCGGTGCGCCCGCGAACCAGAACATGTCGCCCAGAAAGATGCTGTCGCCTGAATTATAGGAGCCATTGCCATACAGGTTGATGGTGGATTTGGGTCCCGCCATGTCGCCCACCGGCGCGAAGCCAAAGCCGGCATTCACCGTGCCGTTGATATTCAGGGTTTGTCCCCACTCCGGCCCGAAAAGCTGGTCCGTGAGCGATATCGTGTCCGACGCACCGATGGTGATCGGCAACGGCGACGAGGTGGGGAAACCCGTGCCAATGAAAATCTGGAATGCGCCCGGTGTCGGCGCCACGCCGCCCACCCAGTTGGCGCCCTGACTCCACGTCGTGGCATCGCCCAAGCCGGACCAGTTAAAAGATTGGGCGGAAGCACTGAAGCCAAAGGCCGCCGTTAAAAACACCGAAGCCAAACCACCGAATTTCGTTAATTTCATAAAGTGAGTACGCCTTTCTGATTGCAGAGATTATGACGGATTTGAGGAAGGGAAAACAACGCCACTTTGCGGATTAAAAGCACCACTTTGCGACGCGGCAAGGTGTTGACACTGATTGTGCCATGAATTCACCTCAGTTCGAAATCCGGGCCCGAGGAGGGACGCGAGGCCCGAATTCAACCCTGAAGCCTGTTGGCCTCGTTTACCGGCAAAATTCCGCCCCTCGCGGGGCGCCGTTCACCCCTCAATTCGGTCAATATGTCCCTATTCCCTGAAGTTTTCGACCGGCTGTGTTAAATAACTTGCACGGTTCGGTTGCTCAGTTGGAAACACGATTCGGGTGCGGAAGTTGGGGGGAATAGGAAGAACATTATGAACAATTCCTGGACATGTTTTTTAGCCGGTTCCTTGCTGGTGGCGGGCAGTACCGCCATGTCCGCGCGCGCGCAGAGCAATGTCGTTTACGCTGTTGAGTTCAACACCAGCAACAACCGGTTCGGCACCATCAACCTGATGAACGGCAGTTTCACTGAAATTGCCTCGTTGGGTTCGACGCTTTACAACGACATTGCCTACGCCCCCGACGGGTCACTATTCGGACTGGCCAACAACGGCACCTCCCTGGTGACGTTCGATCCCACCAGTGGGGCGGTCAATACCGTTGCCTCACTGAGCCTGTCCGGCATTGAATCCATTGCTTTCCGACCCAGCGACGGCGCTTTATTTGGAGCCACCGGCAGCGGTCTATGCTCGATCGACCCCGTCACCGGCCAGGCCACTTACATCGGGAATTATGGCAGCCCCTATAATCTCAACCTGGCGCAGAATATCCGTTTTGATTCCGATGGCAACCTCTACTTGAGCAATACCGGCGACAACACGGACCTTTACCGGGTCAGCACCCAGGATGGCAGTGCGACGTTCGTCGGGGAACTCGGCGGGTACGCGAACCTGATCCTTGAAAACGGCAGCCAGTACATGTACGGGGTCAGCATTCCCGCCATTAACGGAGCCAGTTCCCAGCCGGTGCTGGTCTCCTTCAACCTGGGCAGCTTTGTCGATGGCGGTACCAACGCGGACGGCAGCATCCACCAGATCTCGGTCACGATGGTCGGCGCCGGCGCCGATTTCCCGGTCAATTTCAATTTCTCGGGCAATGTCCCCAACCCGGTCCTGCCGAACAGTCCCGATGCGGGCACGCTCTCCATCGCTCCCCAGCCGGATGGCAGCATGGCTATCACCCTGTTGGGCAGCACCAACCAGACGTACCTGCTCCAGGCTTCCGCCGACATGAAGAACTGGACGTTTATCAGCACCAACCTGACCGATGCCAACGGGTTGTTCACGCAGGTTGACCCGGACGCGAAGAATTATCCCAGCCGCTTCTATCGGAGCGTCGTCCCGCAATAACTATAACATCGAATTCACCAAATCACCTGATCACCCTAACCATCCAGACAATGAACGAAACTCCCAATCCTGGCATGAATGGACTGACGCCACGCCGCGATGGAACCATCGAGATCGACCGTGCTCCCGCCGGCGATACCAGTGTCCAATTCACCGTTCCCGTCCGGGAAATAACGCCGCCGGCCGGCGAGGGCGCCTCGTCGCCTGCCAAGCCGAAACGCTCTTTGTACATCCTGTGCATTGACGACGATCCGCAGGTCAGGGAATTCATGACGGATTGCCTCTCGCACTTCGATCATCGGGTCATCGTTGCCTCCGGCGGAAAACACGGACTAGAATTGTTCCGCACCGCCACGCTGGAACACCACCCTTACGAACTGGTCATTACCGATCTGGGCATGCCGGACATTGATGGCCGACAGGTAGCCCGGACGATAAAGGCGGAGTCGCCTAACACGCCCATCATCATGATGACCGGCTGGGGATCGATTGCGAGGGAAGAAGGCGATACCACTCCCGGGGTGGATATCGTGGTCGGCAAACCGCCGCGCATGGCGGAACTGAACGACTTGTTGCTCCGGATGGCCGCGCCGGCTTAGCAGGCGGGAAAGGAGGAAGCATAACCAGGCTGAAGGCTGAAGAGCTGAAGGCTGATAACAAACGTTGAATGCCAAAGCTGAAGGTGAACAGACCTTCAGTCCTTGGCATTCGGCATTTCGGCCCCGGGTAAAACCGGCGAGGGTCGAAAGCACGGGGCTGGCTTGAACTCATCGGCGCGCAACACCGGCTCGCCAGCCCAAATTTCCTTTACTTTGATTTATTCCGCCGCGACTCTGCGTCGCAATCACTCGTTGGTTCCGCATGAACTTGAGACGCGCCGGAATTCTGATTTTGGCAGTTGTGGCGAGCGCCCAGACGGCCCGCGCCATTCCCCCGAACGGTGTCGCGCCGGGGACTTTCCCGGCGGTGAAAGATTTGCCGGTCCGCCAGGAAATGCCCGCGGTGATGATGATGAACGACGGGACCCGGGTCACGACGGTCGCGCAATGGCGGACGCGGCGCGAGGAGATGAAACAAATCCTCGAGTATTACGAACTCGGCCATGCGCCGCCGCCGCCGGGCAATGTGACCGGACAGGACAAGAAATCCCTCACCCTGCTCGACGGCACCGTGAAGTACCGGCTCGTGCACCTGAAGTTCGGCCCGGAAGAAAAACTGGGGTTCGATATCGCGATTTTCACACCGGCCAAAGGCGGGCCGTTTCCGACCATCATCAATCCCTCGTTTTTCAACACCCCGGGCGTGGCTGCCACTAATCCACCCGCCGCGGCCACCACCAATCAACCGGTGATGACGGCCACCAACGCAACGACGACCAATTCGGCCCGGACCCGGTTCAACTTCAGCGGACCCGTGGATCCGGAACAGGCGGCCATCGGTTTTTCGAACCAACTCAGCCGCGGTTATGCCCTGGTGACGTATCGCTACACGCAATGCGGCGAGGACAATGCCGGTTTCCGCAATTCCTCCTTTTATCCCGCCTATCCGGATTACGACTGGGGCGTGTTGCTCGGCTGGGCGTGGGGCCTGTCGCGCGTGGTGGATTATCTGGAAACGCAACCGTTCGTGGACACGAACAAACTCATCGCCTTGGGCCATTCGCGACTGGGCAAACTGACGATGGTGGCGACCGCCTTTGACGAGCGCATCTCGCTCGGTGCGCCCGCCGGGTCGAGCGGCGCCGGCACCGGTGCGTACCGTTTCTGCGGCCCGGGCCGTGGCGGTAAGGAAGGCGTCGAGGATATGACGAGGAAATTCCCGTATTACTTCGTGCCCAGACTCAAAGAATTTACCGGCCAGATGGAAAAACTGCCGTTTGACGCGCACTGGTATATCGCCCTGACGGCACCGCGCCCTTGGATTTCCGTGGAAGGCACCGACGATCAGAACTGTGTTCCCAACGCGGTCAGACAATCCGTGCTGGCCGCCCGGCCGGTGTACGTATTTCTGGGCGTGAGCCCGGACCGCGTGGGCGTCAACTACGAACCGCACCGGCACGGGTTGCCGCCGGCCGATTGGACGGCGGCGATGGATTTTGCCGACCAGCAATTGCGCGGCATGGACCATCATCGGCGTTTTGACCGTTTCCCGCCCGAACCGGCCGCGCAAGCGACAGAGCCGCCCGTGGCAAAGTGAATACGGTTGTTGTCCCGCTTTCTTTAAGACTTAGCCCGCAAAGGTAGGGCGCGTCACTCCGTGCGCGCCGTGGCTGTAAACGAACAAGCGGCGGGCAGAGGACTGCCCGCCCTGCCACGCGCCTGCGGCACTGAGCTCAGTTCCCGCCTGGCCCGGACGGAGCAGGGCATGAATTACATGTACAATCCTCCAAACCGCGTTTTCCGGCTTGAAGCCACCGGCCTTTGAAGGGGACAGTTATCGCCATGAGACCTGAACAATGGGAAATTTTCAAGAAGGCGGCGCGGCTGGAGAAGCTGGATAAAGTCCCCCTGGCACTCATCATTGATAGTCCCTGGATCCCCGGCTACGTCGGGGTGAAGCACATGGATTATTATCTCGACCCGGAAGTGTGGTTCCAATCAAACCTGAAAATCCACCGGGAATTTCCGGACATCATCTTCGTTCCGTCCTGGTGGATGGAATACGGCATGGCCGCCGAGCCGTCGGCCCTGGGCACCAAGATCAAATTCTGGACGGACAACACGCCCAGCGAATATCACACGTTGTACCACATCGAAGACCTCGAAAACTGGCCGGAATACGAGGTGGAAAACGACGCGTTCATGGCCATGACCCTGCATCGCATCCGGATGCAACGGCAGCGAATCCTGGACACCGGCGAAATCCTGCCGCTGGTGACGTCGCGCGGGCCGCTCTGCACCGCCGGGTTCGTCCGCAGCACGACGGACTTCATGATCGATATCGTGGAAAAGCCGGAATGGGCGCACAAATTAATCGACCGCTGCACCAGCCTGATCATTGACTGGCTCAAGGCGCAGGCCAAAGCCATGGGCAACACCGTGGAAGGCATTTTCATCCTCGACGACATCGTCGGGTTTATCAACGAGGAGCATTACCAGGAATTCGCGCATCCGTACCTGAAAAAAATCTGCGATGCCTTTCCGAAGGACTGGGTGAAGATTTATCACAACGACGCCGACATCAATGCCTGCGTGGAGCATCTGCCGGACTGCGGGTTTAACGTGTTGAACTGGGGCAAGCAGACGGACTATGCGGAGGTGAAGGAGAGGGTGGGCGGCCGGATGTGCCTGATGGGCAACGTGAACCCGCTCGAGGTAGGCGTGCGCGGCACGCCGGATGAGGTGCGCGAAGCCACGCTGGACGTCCTGGAAAAAAGCGGCGGCGAAGGCATCATCCTGTCCGTCGGCGGCGGCACCAGCCCGGGCATGCCCAAACAGAATATCGAGGCCATGTTAAAGGCGCTGGAGGAATTCAATTCGCGCCGCGTGGCCGTTTAAAAAGGAGCTGAATGCCGGATTACGCCCTGATGAACCAATGCCTTTACGAAGGCAAGGCCAAGGAAGTCGAACAAATGACCAGGGACGCGCTGGCGGCTGGCCGGAGCGTCAAGGAGGTGCTGACCGAAGGGTTGATCGCCGGCATGAGCGTCGTGGGCGAGGATTTCAAGCACAACATCCTGTACGTGCCGGAGGTGTTGATTGCCGCCCGGGCGATGAAGGCCGGCATGGGGGTGCTAAAGCCCTTGCTGACGGCGCACGGCCCGGACAGCACGTCCACCGGCGTCCTCGTCATGGGAACGGTACGCGGCGATTTGCATGACATCGGAAAAAACCTGGTGTGCATGATGGCCGAAGGCGCGGGGTTTCAGATCCACGACTTGGGCGTGGACCAGAGTATCGAAAAATTCCTTGCCGCCGCCGAGCTGCACAAGCCGGACATCATCGGCATGAGCGCCCTGCTGACCACGACCATGACTTACATGAATGTGGTGGTCAATGGTTTCAAGGAAAAGGGCCTCGGCCACATCAAGATGGCCATCGGCGGCGCGCCCATCAGCCAGATGTATGCGGACGAAATCGGCGCCGACGGCTACGGCGCCGACGCTTCGAGCGCGGTGGATTTATTTCTCTATTTCGTCGGCAAAGGGCCTCCCCCCACCGCCAAGTCCAAGCTGGACGTCCTGGCCCCGGTGAGGGCGGCGCGCGCCGAATCGTCGAGCGTGCGCCCGGCGAATGCCCGGGCAAAATTCCAGGTGTTGTACTGGCAGGACATTCCGTCGGAGGTGAAGGCCTGGGACGATTTCGACGAAATCAAGCTGAGCCTGCCGCCGCGGTTTGCGGAGCGCATCGATGCCTCGGCGCAGAAGCAGGGCCACATCCAGGCCGATGCCTACATGGCGCACCTCCGCTGGAGCGACGAGCAGGAACGACCGGGCACGGCCCGGGAAGTGGCGGAAGCGGTCAAGCAGGAGCTGGAAGCGAAATTCCGGGACTAGCCACCCGTTCGAAAACGTCTTTTTCGTGGCAGCCGAGGAAACGAGGCTCAGTATTTGCGATTTACGATATACGATTTACGCGGTCAGCGCGGATTGTGGAGTGATTCGTAAATCGTAAATCGAATATCTTAAATTTAGTCAGAGTTTCCTGACGTCGGCTGCTCCAGGCCGCCAGGATTTCAGGCAACTCAGTCAGCTAGAAGGATTTCATTCCCGGTAATTTCTAATTCCACGCCGGCGGCTTTGGCGGCTTCCTGCAAAGCGGCATTCAACATCACCACCGGGTCCTTGCTCACATCGAGCCGGCGCATGAGGCCCTCGCCTTTCTTGGTACCGACGGTGAGCATGACCTTCAGGCCTTTGCGTTTGCAGGCCACGCGGGTGCCGTCGGGTAGCTTGGTGTTCATCGGCTTGAGGAAGGCGTCCAGGTAATGCACGCCGATGCCCGACTTGTCCGCGTAACCGGGCGGCAACTTCTCCTTCGCCGCAGCGTTGATGTCGCAAAGTTTGGTCATGATGAATGTCGAATCATTTCAAAATGGCGACGGGCTGTCCATCCGCCAATTCCTTTTCCTGCTGGGCGAGGGCGTAATGGATCACTTCCAGCACCAGGCCCCACTTGTGCAGGCGTTTTCCCCGGTCGCAGTAACAGCCGGAAGGGCGGGCCGGCCGGTCCCAGGCCAGCACCTCGTTCAAGGGCCGGTCCAGCAGCGGTTTCTCGGCGGCGATGTTCTCCATGAGCGCTTTCGCATTGCTGAGATATTCGCACATGGACTGGTAACCGGTGTCGCCCGGCACAGGCACGCAACCGGTTTCAATAATGCGGTACTGCTCCGCCGGTGACGCCAGCTTGACGTGGTAGTAGAACTCCAGCGGCCGGCCCAGATTGGAGCAGGTGGTGCCTTCATAATGAAACCGGGCTTCCACCGCACCGTCGGCGAGCCGCTCCAGATGGAGCCGTTCCTGCGACCACTTTTGCAGCGCGCGAGAGTTGGTCGAATATTTCGCGCGATGGTCCAACGCCGAAGGGTTCAGGAAGCCCGCCGGGATTTCGGTCCGGCCGCCCTGCAATCGGCGTACGTCCTCGATTTGCGGCGGGGAATGTTTGTAAGGCGCGCGCCGGTACTGGCAGCCCGGCAATGAACAACCTTCACAAGGGACCAGGTTCCGGAGGCCACGAGTCTTTTCGACCTGCCGGGTGAGACCGAACAAGGCCAGCATGGATTTTTTTGGATGCAACATGCCGCTGACCATGACCTCCAACTCCCCGGGGAAAGGCCTGGTCCGTTCCAGCCGGATCAGTTCCCATAGTTTGACCTGGTCGGCAATGTCCCAGCCGGAATAGCCCGGACTGTAGTGAGGCAAGACGGTCATTCCCTGCGGCTCGGCCCAGGCGCAGATGCGGCCGCCGGCGACGGTAATGAGATGTTCCGCCACGGCGGAACCGTACATTTCCTGGAAGAAATATTCGTCAGGTTCACCGGCCTGCCAGTGACGGCGCGCTTCCGCCTCGCATTCCGCGCCCGCGCTTACGGCGACGACCACGACACCGTGCGTCCCGGCAACCGCGAGCCGGTCGTGCAATGGTTGCGAGACAAATTCGGCGCCGTTGATGCGCAACCGCCCGTTTTGCAGTTCGAGGCTGTCGATCTGCCGCGCATAAATCCAAGGCCGTCCGTTTAACGCGTACCATTGACGGGCCCGGTCGGCGAGTTCCCGGGAACGTCCCTCGACCACGTGCCGGCGAGGATAGCCCAGCAACCGGTGGTATTCGGATTCCTGGACGTCAAGGTTCGGGCGGGTGTCGGTCAGTTCGAGCATGGGGCCATCGAGGCAGCAGCAACATCATCGGGTTGAAGCCTGCGAGAAGGTTGTGGATTCAAACGGGTTGAACTGGCAGCCTTCGACGAAGCAATCGAAGAAATGTGGATGGGCCTCCAAGCGGCAGTGCACCACCCGTTTGACCAGTTCCTCCAGCTCGGCGCGCTTGGCGCGCGACATCAACGCGATGCAGGCGCCTTCAATGGAAGCGTTGCCCACCTGGCGGATTTTGGCGTCGGGCAGGTTCGGAATCAGGCCGATCCGTTTTGAAGACTCGAGGTTCAGGTTCCGGCCGAACCCGCCGGCCAGGTAAAACACGTCCAGCTCGGACGGCCGGATGCCGTATTGATCAAAAATGATGAACAAGCCGGCAACGTTCGCACCCTTGGCCTGGGCCAGTTCGTTGACATCGCTTTCCGTGAAATAAACCGGTTCATTGTTGTCCGCGACGAGGACGATCTGTTCCCCGGCATTTTCGAACCGGCCCAGGGCATTCATGCGGCCGGTGCGGAGCGATTCACTCAACACGTCCACCAGGCCGGAACCGCAAATTCCCTCAGCCGGGCCATCGCCGATGACCGTGATGCCAAACGAACCGTCGGGGCTGAAGACGACCTTTTCAATGGCACCCGGCAGTCCGGGCATACCGCAGGCAATCTTGCCGCCCTCGAATGCGGGACCGGCCGGGCAGGAGGCGGCGAGGATTTTATGTTTGTTGCCGACGATCAATTCCGTGTTGGTACCGATGTCCATGATGGCGACCAGGAGATCCTCATGGGCGAGGTCCACTGCCAGCATGCACGCGGCGGCGTCGGCGCCGACGTGGCCGCTGATGATGGGGAGGCCATAGACCCGCGCGCGCGGGTGGAGCGGCAGGCCCAGTTTTTTGGCGGACTCGCTCAGGCTGGTGGTGGTCCGGCGGCCTTCCGCCATTTCCAGTTCGGTGATCGAGCGATAAGGGCTTTGGCCGATGGAATAGACATCCAACCGGAAAAACAGGTCGCGCATGGTGGAATTGCCGGCGACGACCAATTCGTAAATGGATTTGGGGTCCACCGGAAATTCCTCGATGGCATGGGTCAAATATCCCACCACCGTCCGTTGCAACAACCGGGTGCCGTCCTCCATATCATAATGAATCCGCGCCATGACATCCGAACCGCCGAACCGCTGCGGGTTTTCAAAAGAAGCGTCGGCAACGACCTCGCCGGTTTCCAGGTTCAACAGGCGGAGGACGACGGTGGTGGTGCCCAAATCCATCGCCAGCCCATGAATCGGGCCGGTTGTGCGGTCAATTTCTTCGCCATCCAACAGGACTCGGTCCCCGTCGCGGGTCACCGCCGGCGCCAGTTTCCATTGGCGCGCATGTTCGGGCAGTTCCAGCGCATGACGCACGATGCGCATGTTGCCGCGCCGCATCGTGTGGCAGCGGACCACGCCGGAGTCCTTGATAATCTGGCAGGAACAGGACAGCCGGAAGTTGCCTTTCAGGTGTTTCTCCGCCGCGACCCGGTCGGAGAGGTTTTCCATCCCGGCAACGATTTCCACGACGCATTCCTTGCATTTGCCCTGTTTGCGGCAGGAAGTCGGGACGTTTACGCCGAGTGATTCCGCATAATCGAACAGCGAAGACCCTGGGACGACACTGCTGCGCTGGTGGTTGAAATGCAAATCGACACTCATGGGCCTGCCTTTGATTTTCTTATGCGGTTAAACAGGATAGACGATGCTCTTGACCTGACTCCAGCATTTAATTCAGGCCTTGAACATAATCCCCGGCTGTCCTAATCATAGCGGCTTACGCAGCCCGAACCTGTGCTTGAATCATGAAAAAACCGCTTCTGGAAACCCTGACCGAACGCCGCCTGGTTTGCGATGGCGCGATGGGCACCCAACTTATGCTCGCCGGCCTGGAAAGCGGCGCCTGCGGCGAGCTCTGGAATTTGACCTGTCCCGACCGTGTGCTGGCCATCCAGCAGCGTTATGTGGCTGCGGGCGCGGATTGCCTGATCACCAACACCTTCGGCGCCAGTCGCATCGTGCTCAAGCGGCACGGCGCGGACAAGGACGCGCGTGCCATCAACGCGGCGGGGGTCCGCCTCGCGCGCGAAGCATTCGGTGGGCGTGACGGATTTGTGCTGGGTGACATCGGTCCACTGGGTGCAATCCTCGAACCGTACGGCGACCTGTCGCAGGCCGACGCGCAGAGCGCCCTCGAAGAACAGGCGGCCGCCTTGGTGGAAGCCGGCGCGGACGCCATCATCGTCGAAACCCAGACGTCGCTGGACGAGCTCGGCCTGGCCATTGATGCCGCCAAGGCGGCGGGGGCACCGTGCATCATCGGTTCGCTCGCCTATGATTTGTCGGCGGACCAGACGTTTTTCGTCACCATGATGGGTGTATCCCCCGAACAGGCGGCTAAATTCCTGGAAAAGAAGGGCGCCCACGTCGCAGCCTTGAACTGTGGCACGGGCATGGACATGGCCGGTGCGGCCAAGGTGGCCAAGATTTATGGCAAACGCTGCAAGCTGCCCATCATGGTGCAGCCCAATGCAGGTCTGCCGGTGTTGGAGAAAGGAAAGGCGGTTTACAAGCAATTGCCAGCCGACATGGCCGCCGGCGTGGGAGCAGTGCTGGCGGCCGGCGCCAACATCGTCGGCTCCTGTTGCGGCAGCACCCCCGAACACACCCGGGCCATCCGCGAGGTGATCGAGACGTTCAACCGGAGGCCAATGAGCCGGCCGGCGGGAATTTGACTTGCGGACCCGGCGAAAGCAGTCACATTTTTTCACCATGAAACCACTCTACACGCTGGCGATTGCCCTGGTCCTGCTGGGACAGGCCGGCTGTGCCATTTTTTCCCGGGCCCGGGAAAATGTCCGCGCCTTCGGCGCCACCGGTGACGGCACGACCAAGGACACCGCCGCGTTCCAGAAGGCGATCGATGCCTGTGCCGCGGCCAACGGCGGCGTGGTGACGGTGCCAGCCGGAAATTATCTGATCGGCAGCATCGAATTGAGATCCTACACGACCCTGCGGCTGGAAAAAGGCGCGAACCTGCTCGGCAGTCCCGACCTGGACGATTATCCAATAATCAAGGTCCGCTGGGAGGGTCACTGGGTGGACGGTCATCGGGGGTTGATTTACGCGCATGAGGCCACGCATTTCGGCGTCGTCGGGCCGGGGAAAATTACCGGCAACCCGGCGTTGAGCGGACGGGAAATGCCCCGGCGACCGGTCCTCATCGAACCGATCACCTGCCTGGCGGTACAACTGGAAGGCTTTGCCACCGAGCACAAGAGCATGTGGTCCATTCATCCCACCTACTGCAACGAGGTCACGGCCAAAAACCTGGTCATCCGCAGTACCGGCGGCAATGGGGATGGCATCGACGTGGACTCCTGCACGCACGTCCGCATCGAAAATTGTGACATCGCCACCGGTGACGATTGCATCGCCATCAAGTCGGGCCGGGGCATGGAAGGTTACCGTCTGGCGCGACCCACCGAGGACGTCCTGATTTCCGGCTGCACATTCGGCGACAGCATTTTTGCGTGCATCGGCATCGGGAGTGAAACGTCCGGGGGCATCCGCAACGTGCGGATCGAACACTGCAAGTTCAAACAGGCGAAAACCTATGCCATTTACATCAAGAGCAATTCCGGCCGCGGCGCGTTCATTGAGAACATCTCGGCACAGGACCTGGATGTGACCACCGCGCCCGGCGGTTTTCTCCGTCTCAACCTCACCGGCAGCGGCATCAAGGACGCTGAACCGGTTCCGGGCGACGAAGGGATTCCCCGGGCCGGCAACTTCAGTTTTTCCGACGTCAAGGTGGACTGCGGGACGCTGGTGGATGCGGGCGCCACTTCCCCGGTAAAACCCATCGACGGATTTTCCCTGGTGAACGTGAGCGGCAAGTGCCAAAAAGCCATCATACTGGCCAATATGACCAATGCCGTGCTCCGCGATATCCAGGTGACGGGTTACGAAGGTCCGTTCCTTACGCAGACCAACGTCTCGGGCACCGGGCTGGAAGCGGCCCGGTGAACATATGCTTAAGCCCACGGGGGCCTCGGTTCTGCAGCGATGAGTTTCGGAAAAGGGAATCGTATGGGAACGCCTTGCCAACGACGCATGAGCGACACAGCAATTTCTGAAAAGCCGCCGGCAAGCCAGGCTTCGACGAATCAACCGACTCGCTGTTTTCAGGCGGGCGCATTGATTGCCATCTGGATGACGCTGGGGTGGCTGTTCCGACTCAGTCCGGATGGCTATTTGGTCCTGGGCGTCCCGCTGGTTGTGCTCTTCCAGCTTTTGGTCCGCCGGCAGCCGCTGGTGACGCTCTGGGTGCGGGACGCAACCCGATTCCGGCTGAACCCTTATGGAACGCTACTGGGACTTGGCCTGGCGGTGCTGCCGACGGTCAAATTGATCCAGACTTTGTCGTCAACTTCCCGCTGGTCACACCTGCCGGAAATCCTGTGGTTTCTGTGTTGTCTGGTAGGCGCTTTCGGTGCGGCCTTCAGTTTCAGCCGGTTCACCAAAAAAACCTGGCGGGATCTCGGTTTTTGCGCCGGCACGGCCGGTACCATCGGGTGCACGACCATGTTGCTGGGATTGCTGGCGCGCCAGGCCTTCTCGCACCACGCGTCCATGAACTTCACCTGGGCCAGCGTGCAGATGGGTTTAGGCAGTTTCTTGCTGTATGTGCCGGTTTGCTTTGTTGTGGAGGAAGTGGCGTTTCGCGGCGCCCTTGATGCGCATGTCTTTCAGCCAGGAGACAAAGGCCAGTGGTGGACGGCCTTTTTTGTTTCCACGTTTTGGGGCTGGTGGCATTTGCCGATTGTGGACATCAAGGAGACTTCGCAGTTGGTGACACTCATTATCCTGCTGCCCTGCATCCACATCGCGATTGGCGTCTTTCTTTCCCTGGGCTGGCGGCGCAGCGGCAATCTGGCCGTGCCGGCCACGGTACACGCGTTCATTGATGCCGTGAGGAACATGCTTTTGCACTGACCCGGTTGCAAACGCTCCGGCGCCATGGGTCCGACCGGAAAGGATGGGAGAGAACCTGCCAAACACCACCGGCTTAACCGTTCAGTATCATCGCTGCCCAGTCATTGTTCGTGGACGAGAAAACGACGAGGCATTTGTCCACTTCCGCCGCGGTGGCATAGAGGTAGTACAGATCCAGGTTCTCCCCGGCCAGTTTCCCGGTGATATGCTGCAACAGGCCCGGCCGGTGCACCGCCTCGGCCACCACAACTTTCGTCTCCTGCACTTCCAGTTGCTGTTCGATCAACGTGTTAATCGTCCGCTGATGGTCGCTGGTCACCAGCCGGACGACCGCGTCGGCACCCTCCACCGTGGCGATCACCGCCTCGATATTGATGTCCTTGGCTGCGAGGCTGCTGGTGACCCGGGCGAGCGCACCGGGCCGGTTGTTGATCCGGACGATTGCTTCCTTTGCCATTCTTGCTTTTATCATACGGTCTCCTTCCAATTGCCACACCGCCGCCACCAGCGCGTGGCATTTTCTGGGTTCATTCCCACTCTAGCACATCAGCATCAGTTTGGCTCAATTGAATCACTCAAATAGACGGCCCAGTGAATGGTCGGCGGCATCCGGCCGCACCTCGCAGCCAGGAAAGCAGTTGCCAGGTAAAACCGGCAATGCTATTGAGAAACCGTCATGAGCGAACCAATCGTTGCCCAAAAATCCCCGTTTGTTCAATCGTCAGGGCCCGGCACTTTCTGGTGGTGTGCGTGCGGCCAGTCCAAGTCGCAGCCGTTTTGCGACGGCTCCCACAAGGGCACGGGCTTCGGGCCGAAAAAGGTGGATCTGGCCGAAGGCAAAACGGTCGCCTGGTGCGGCTGTAAATATTCAAAGAACGGCGCGTTCTGCGACGGCAGCCACAGCCGTTTGCCGTGAAATTTTGAATCATCAATCCAAATCTTGACTGGAACCGAAGGTTAATCACATGGGCAAAAAGGCTGAAGAAACCGTTGAATCCCGCAAATTCAAGGACGCGGTCCTGGCTGAAATTTTCAACGCTTACCAGGAGTCGGGCACGGTCTATCAAAAAACTGCAGACCCGGAAACCCGGCAGACAGTGCTGGACCTGAAGCGGTGCTACGATCGCGCCATCCATCATTTGTCCCCGCTAGGCACCCTTGCGGAGAAACGCTGGGAGGAATTGGGGATGCGGATTTCAGGTTAGCCTGCTGTCACCGGGATGCGGCTGCCGACGCTCACACCATCTGGCGTTGTGCGACGGGAGCGGGCGGCGATTGCGGCGCGCGCGAAATTTTGAACTCGGGCCCCAACTGCAGGGGCCCGCGCAAGGCGTAAAGCACGTCGAAGTAATGTTTGCCTTTGAGGCACTGATAAAGGCAGGCCGCGGAAGTGACCGTGAGACCAACGCCCAGGCAACCCAATTTGACAATCAGAAAGTGGTTCGCGAAATCGCCGAAAACGAAGGTGGTGAAAGCGGTGGTTTCCGGGAGCTTGAACAGGAGCAGCAGGGCCTTGACGCCGAGGAACGTGGTCAGGACAATCAAGCCGCTGATCCCCTGGATGAAATAGAAACGGCGCTGGTCCAGGACATTCTTTAAGACCTCCTCGGCGGCATTGCTATGCGACAGGTCCCGGAAAAACCGCCAGCCCCGGTAAAACAGCCATTGGGCATAACCGGAAATCAGCACGACCACACAGAGATTGATCCAGATCATAAATTCCTTCCGGCGCCGGCCCGGGGCGCATGGTTAGGCTCACGCCTTCTTCTTTTTCCGGAACAAAGGCGCCGTTTCCGCAACGTTGAGAACGGAAAGATCAAGTCCCGACTCCGGCGCCCTCTCCCTGGCGATTTTTAGCTGGCGAGCAATGCGTTTGACCGCTGTCGCCGCATAATATTTCACCACCCCAACGCCGGAGTGGGACTTGAAAATCACGACCAGCAGGCAATGTTCGTCCACGTTGATGACAAACATGCTGGAGTTTTCGCCTTGCTGGTAAATGCTGTTGAAACTCGTTTCGTTGACCAGGCTGGCAATGGTCTGGTTGGCCATGAACGCGCCGGACGCCAGCGCGCCGATGGTGGTCATGTCAAAATCATGGGCATCACCCTGCTGCGTGATCAGGAAGCCGCCCTTGTCAATAATCAGCGTGGCAATCGATTCCGTGCTGGCAATGAATTCACGCAACATCTCGTCAAGCTGCCGGATGTCGTCCTCGATCAGTTGGGGCAAAGTGGCCATGTCACGCGTATTGGGGAACGCTTTGGTTGATGAATTTGTGCAGCAACAGGCGCGTGATCATGTTTAACGTCTCAAACACGCCTTCGCATTTGTGCGCCGTCGCACCGAACGACGGCACCTGCACCTCGCGGTTGTTCAGGAGATATTCCATGTATTCCATCGACGCGGCATTGGGCAGATCGCGCTTGTTGTATTGCAGCACGTAAGGAATCTCTGCGAGGTTAAGCTTGAGCGAATTCAAATTGTCCACGAGGTTCTGAAAACTCTCGACGTTTTCCGGCATTTTTTCATATTGCGAATCGGCGACGAATACGATGCCGTCCACGCCGCGCAGCACCAGTTGCCGGGTCGTGTTGTAAATCACCTGGCCCGGGACGGTGTACAGCTGAAACTTGGTTTTGAAACCCTTGATGGTCATGGCTTCGATCGGCAGGAAGTCGAAGAACAGGGTGCGGTCGGAACTGGTCGCCAGCGACACGAGTTTGCCCTTGTTGCCCGCGGCGGTTTGCACATGGTCATGGACCTGCACGAGGTTGGTCGTCTTGCCGCCCATTGCCGGGCCGTAGTAGACGATTTTGACCTGCAACTCTTTGGTAGCTTGGTTGATGATGGCCATAGGATTATTATTTTTTTCGGTCGAGTTCGGCGGCCAGGGCGGCCAGCTGGGCGCTGGGCAACGCTTCACCCGCGGTGCCGAACGCGGCAAAGTAAACGGCATTCACGCGGAATATCCTCCACGGTACGTTGCCGACGGTGAAATTGAAATTATTCAGTGAGCCCATCCGCAATTCCTTGGTGCTTTGGCCCACCCGATCAAAAATCTGGGGCAAAAACGCGGCCAGGGTGTCGGCGTTGAGGTCGGCGGGAACCTGGCTGGCCACCCGCAAACCATCCGGCAACGCCACCAACGCGCCCACCACCCCGGGCAGGGCCATCGCTCGTTCGACGATTTCCTTCGGGGTCGCGTGACGACTGGTGAAATCCGTCGCCGGCCTTGGATTGCGCTTGTATTGGGTTTCGTCCGACCGGACCACTTCGGTGTCATCACCCCAGATGTAGTAATTGGAGTCCACCACCTTGGCGTCCACCGGCTTGAATACAGGACGAACCGGCGGTAATTCCGGCTCCGGCCGGACGGCCGGCGGCGGCGGTACGGCCCGGACCACCGGCGGCGGTTCCGGCGCTGGCTGAACGGGCGGCGATGCCGGCATTTTCACGGGTGCTTCCGGCGACGGTGATTGGGGCTGGGGAAAACCAAAAAATAAATTCGGGATTTCAGTCGGGGGCCGCGTTGCCGACTGCGTACGGGTCGCCGATTTTTGTCTCGCGAAAAACAATGGAGCAATAACGCTCAACGGCAGTTCCAATTCGATGCCATCGTGGACCGAGGCCGGAGGGGGAGTGGGCTGGATCAACGGCCGCAGATTTCGCCAGGCGAAAGTGATGCGTCCGCGCTTCAGTGCCGGTTCGATCAGGTTGGCCGGCAACAAGACTTGGGCATCGGCCAGGTTCGACTGTATGATTTCGAGTCGCAGACCTTCGGGCCAATGTTCCGCGAGTGCGTTCAGCGGCGCGGAAATGACTGCTGTTTCCGTCGGGGCAGTAGCCGCCAGTGCTGGAGCGGGTGCCGCCCGGGATGGAACTGGTGTCGTCACACGGGGAACCGGCGCGACTGGAGGCGCAACCGGGACGACCGGAGGCGGAACGGGGACCGCTGCTACCGGGGCGGGTGCCGCCGGAGGCGGAACGGGCGCCGCTGGAGGCGGAGCAGGGGCAAAAGCTTTCGCTGCACCATTATTGCGCGGCGTGGCCAGGTCGGATACGAACAACGAGGTGGTGTCATGCGACATGGGCGACAGTGGCGGCGCAGCACCGCCCGGTGCCGGGGTAATTGCGCGCGGCACAAATGCCGGTGGCGGCGGGGCAACGGGCGTCGGTTGAGCGGGTGTTGGCGGCGCAGCCGGTGCAACCATTCGCAAGGACTGCGGAGTGGTAGCGGCACGTGACGTCAAGGCGGTGGACGGCGTTGGCTTGGTGCCGACCGAAATTTTGGCCCCCTGTCCGCCGGCGCCAAACGGTCCGGCGATTTCGTCGGCGACTTCGAGGTGCTTTTGTTCCGTGCGGCGTGTCAGCCGGGCGGGGTTCAATCGCGTGAGGATTTCATTGAGTGGCAACGTCACGGTCTTGTGGTCATGCTCGCCGCCGGAATTGACGAACAGGCTGGGGATGGCCTCCCGCAATTCGCCAAAACTGATTTTCACGGAACCAAACGCGAGCTGGGTCAGAATTTTATTCAAAGGAATGGAAATGACTGCACCCGGCTGCGGCGTTTGTATGACTTTGGCGCGCAAATCCATCGGCATCGCAGCCAGGATGGATTGCAGCGGCAATTGTAATTCATCAGGATTTTCCGCCGATCCAGCCGGCATGTTGGCGGCCGGGGCGGCGGGAGTCATCGGGGCCGAGGAGACTGAAGCGGCTGACGGGGCCGTGCGCGGAAATGCCCCGGCAGCCGGGGCAACGGTTGATGGCGGCACGGTAATGATGTGTGAGCGCGGTGCTTGAGGCGCAGCCGCTTCATCGTCATCGAGGCGGCGCAACAAGCCCCGGAGCATACCCGCAAATTTGGTTTTCACGCTATTTGACATGACACTCATACATCACTTACTGCCCATCAATCGACAGGCACCTTGGTTTTAGCAGGAAGCACGCCAACAGCCGGGCGGGGATTGGGCCGCGCGACCTGTGCCCATGCCGGATGCCTGGGGCCGGCGGCGAATTTGTCTCAGCGTTGGACTCCTTTGTCCCAGTCTGTTCACATTGGTGGCATTTAATATTATCCCGCCGCCCTGTCCCGATTGGGAACGCCGCTTGCTACCTCTGGGATAATAATGGCGCGATCGGTACTTTCGCACTTGTGTTTGCGAAGCGATGGCGCTAGCGATTAACACCATCGGGATGGAAATACGCCATAAAATTCTCGTGTTGGACGACGATGCGGACTGGTTGGGGTTGTGTAACGAGATGTTCACGCACCTGCCCAGCAAACCGGAAGTCCGCACTGTCGCGTCGGGCGCGCGGGCCCTGGCGCTCATGGAAACCGAACCTTTCCGGCTCTTGATTTGCGACCTGAAGATGCCGCGCATGGACGGCCTGCAGGTATTGTCCATCGTCCGCCGCCGGTTTCCTGAGTTGCGCACGGTGGTTTTGAGCGGTCTGGAAGATGAGGAATTCCGTTCGCGCGCCTATGCCCTGGGCGTGGACCTGTTCTGGCTCAAGACCGACATGCAATCCAACTCCCAGATGTTCCTGGATTGCATTGAATCGCTTTTGGGACGCGACATGGAGGGTGGTTTCCGCGGTATCCAAAGCAAAAGCCTCATGGACATCATCCAGATGGAATGTCTTTCGCGCACCTCCACCGTGCTGCGCATCACCCGCGGGTCACTCGTGGCCAAACTCTGGATTAACAACGGCGAACTGATTGACGCCGAAACCGAAGGCGCGCGCGGCGAAGCGGCCTTCCAGCGAATTCTCGCGTGGAAATCCGGCACGTTTGAAAACATGGCGGCCGAACCCGACCGCGAACGCACCATCCTCAAACCGGTCAACGCCCTGTTGCTCGAATCCGCCCAGGCGATGGATGAAACCGCGGACAACGTGGAGCCCCAATCCATTGAACAGAACGCCCACCGCAAAACCATTTGGAAGCTTGCCCTGCTGACCCGCGAAGGCGCGGAATTCGTCATTGTGATGCCGGACGAAGGCCAGGGTGAAGTCGAGACCATGGGCATGCAACCGTCCGAGCCGCTCACTAAATGGGCGCGCCGCGCCGCCGAAATCTCCAAACGCCTCAGCGAACGGATCGAGGCCGGACCTCTTTCGCACCTGTCCGCCCATAATCTGGAACGTCAGATGCTGATTTTAAACCGGGAAAACAAGTGTTTCCTCATTGGCTGGCCGCCGCAGGCGGATGCCGGACCGTTGTTCGATAAAAGCAAAAAACTGGTTTCGTCATGGGATTCTTAAAACGATTTTTCCGTTCCCGGGCGGCGGTGCAGCAACTGCCGACCGGCAGTTTGACCGTGGACCGCGACGGCCATGTGGTCACTACCACTGTCTCGTCCGCGTATCCCAAGGCCCTGTTGCGGGACATCGGGCACGAAGTGCTGGCGATCTTTCACGAGGCGCGCGAGGCGCAAATACCGCTGGCCGAGGTCAACCTTCATTTCACCAGTCTTCGCGTCACCGCCCGCGAACTGCGCGGCGGCGCCATTATTTTCCTGTTCCCGCAAGCCGCTTTTTCACCGACCACAACCGCACCACGCTTATGACCGCCAAAGAACTCAACCAATTGGTCACCCAGATCGAAACGCACATCGAGTGCTGGAAACAGTTCAACCATTTCATCAACACCGCCCGCGGCAAGAAGTTCGGGCCGGCGGAGGAAAGTCATTTCCTCGAGATTAAGAGCATCATCGTGCAGGAGATTGAGTTGATTTATGCCGCCATCGAGGTCGCCTCGCCCACGCGTGATGAAATCCATGCGCTCATCGGCAACGCGCCGTCGTTGCGCTACCTCGGCGAGATGAGCGAGGGCGCGCTCCGGGGCCTGGAAGCCCAGTGGCACAAGATTTACATCGCCTGGCACTCCATCCTGGGCCAGCTCAAGGTGAAACAGCACGGCGAAGAAGTGAAGTCGTTCTGGGGCGCAAAAAAATAACGCCCGCGTCACTTCTTCCTTGCCTGGGGCATCCGTTTCACGTCCAAATGATTCATGCCTGACTGGATTGCCACCGTCATTTTGGGAATTATCGAGGGAATCACCGAATTCATTCCCGTTTCGTCCACCGGCCATCTCCTGCTGGCCGAACAGCTCCTGAAAGTCCACGAAAGCGACCTCTTTAACATTGTCATCCAGTGCGGCGCGGTCATTGCCGTCCTGCCGCTGTTTCCTCAACGCCTCTACAAATTTGTTTTTGAGTGGCGTCAGAAGGAAACGCAGGATTACCTGCTGAAAATCCTCGCCGCCTTCGTCATCACCGGCGCCGTGGGGTTCGTCCTCGACAAAAAGGGTTTCAAACTTCAGGAAAACCCGGTTCCCATCGCCTGGGCCCTCCTCCTCGGCGGCATAGCCTTTCTGGCTATCGAATGGCATCTGCGCGGAAAAAAATTGAGCAGTGAAATCACCTGGCCCATCGTCGTCGCCGTGGCCGTCGGCCAGTTGATCGCCGCGGTTTTCCCCGGATCGTCCCGTTCCGGTTCGACGATTTTACTGGCGCTGCTACTGGGCCTGGACCGCCCGGCGGCGACGGAATTCTCCTTCCTGGTCGGCATCCCGACCATGCTGGCGGCGGGCGGCCTGAAAATATTCAAGGCCTGGCATCATCCCGTCATCGGCGCGCCGCCGGAAAACTGGGGCCTGGTTTTGCTGGCAACCGCCATCGCGGCCGTGGTCTCCTTCATCGCCGTAAAATGGTTGCTGCGCTACGTCCAGACCCACACGTTCAACCTGTTCGGCTGGTATCGCATTGCGCTGGCCCTGGGGATTTTTATCCTGATGCGGCGTTAAAACAATTTCAGAGGGGCGAGTTCCGCGAGCCCCTGATCCTGAATCAATTGGAGACTCGCAGCGCGCTCGTTCCTCCGGGAAACTATTACTGCGGCGCAGGAATGAAAATCTTCTGGCCAACCTTGAGGTTCTTCGGGTCCAGGCCCGGATTCGCCTTCAAAATCTGGTCCGCCGTCACCTTGATTCCCTGATCCCGATAGGCCTTGGCCACGAGGTTAATCGTGTCGTTGCGCTGGATGGGGTATTCATAGCCGCTTTGTTTGCCGCCCAGACCGGTGCCACCGGCCGGCGGGTTCGTCGTCACCGTGGGCGTTGACCGGCGAACGGGAGTCGGGCTGCCCACTTTGCCGAGTTTTTCGATTTCCTTCAGGATCAATTCCTGGTCGGCTTTCTGTTTTTTAGCAAGATCCTGCACCTGTTCGGCGAGTTTCTTCAAATCATCGGCACCGGCGGCGTCCGGGGCGGCGGGCTGGCCGGCTTTGTCGCGCAATTCGCTGATTTCCTTCTCCAGCGCGTCGATGCGCTTCTTCTGCACGTCCAGCGAGTCCTGCTGGTCCTGGATCTGACCGCTGAGTTTGTTGATCTGCTGCTGGGTCGCGTCATCCTGGGCACGCGCGGCAGCACAGGAGAGATTCAAGATAAAGAGCCAAACCAAGATTCGTTTCATGCGCCGAAAATAAACCGCCCTGCGCCGGCGTCAAGTCGCGTCCAATCGCCCGTACTTCCGGATTTCCGGCCAGATCCAGGCCACGGCCAGGACAGTCAGGATGGTCCCGATGCCGCCGGACACAACCGAGATCACCGCCCCCGCGACAATGGTGTTCCCGATGGCCGGGCCGAACATTTGGGCGACAAAGCCGGACTCGAACTCGCCCAGTTCGTTCGAGGTGCCAATGAAGAGGTTGTTGACGGCGGAGACGCGGCCACGCTTGTCGTCCGGGGTGAGCATCTGCACCAGCGTGTGGCGCACGACCACGCTGATGTTGTCCACCGCGCCGCAGAGGAACATCATGAGAAACGAAAACCAGAACCACCTCGAAAGCCCAAAGGCAATCGTGGCCAGGCCGAAGACGGTCACGGCCCACAGGAGCGCGCGGCCGGCCTTTTGCAGGGGCGGCCGGTGGTTCAGGATGAACACGCAGAGAATGGAGCCCAGCGGCAGCGCGGCCGCCAAAAAGCCCAGCCCCGTAGGCCCGGCGGACAAAATATCCTCAGCATAGATCGGCAGCAACGCCGTTGCGCCCCCCAGGAACACCGCGAACATGTCGAGCGTGATCAGGCCGAAAATAATCTTGCTCGCATAGACAAACTTGAATCCCGTCAACAACGCCTGGAGCGTCATGGGTTCCCGGGTCCGAACAACGTGTTGCCGGCGGATGAGGCCGATCAGAACGCAAACGACCAAGGCAGCCAGCGCATTGATGGCATAAACCGGCGCCGCCGCCGACGGATTGTTGAATTCGTAATGCATCATCCAGGCGATGAGGGCGCCCGCGGCGACCCGGCCGATGATGCAGGAAAGCTGAAAGGCACCGGCGTTCCAGTTCGCCGCGCGGGAAAACTCGCGGCGATCCACCAGCCCCGGCAAGAAGGCGGCGTTGGCCGCCCGCATAAACGTGTTGGCCGTGCTGCCGATGAACAGATAAAAATAAATCCAGAAAACCGGCGCCTGGCGCCAGGAAACAACGGCCATGCCCAGGCTCGCCAGCGCAATGGCCCCCGTCATCAGTACCACAATCTGTTTGCGGTTGTAATTGTCCGCAACGTGCCCGGCCGGCAGCGTGAACAAAAACATCGGGATCATTTGGATCAGACCCACGAGGCCAAGCGCCAGCGCCGAACCGGTACGCGCATAAATTTCCCAGAGAACGGCCAGGGTGAACATTTGCTGGCCGGTCACTCCCACCAGCCGGCTGATGAGATAAAACGTGAAGTCCCGGTTCCGAAAAATGGCGTAGGGATGGTCGTCGCCGGTTTTCACCGGCGGCGGCGATGGCGGGTCTTCGGATGGTCCGGCTTCGCTCATGAACGCAACGGCCTTCAATCTAGCTTAAATTCCCTGCTGGTCGAGCCGTTTGGAGTTCCGGCTCTGCCTGGCGGGGAAAAACGGTGCCGCCTTGATTTGCGGTGGCCGCCGGCTGCCGTTACCATAGTCCGCATGGACAACCCGAATCAGGATCCCCAACGCTATCGCTGGCCGTGGTTTGTTCTGGCGGCATTTTTACTGGGCGTGACGCTGGCGATCGTGTGGATGGGTTTCGCCGTGCACCAGGAAAAGCAGGAACGCAATTTCAATGTGCCGCCGCCAGGCGCTCCCTCGCGTTAGCGGCTGCTTTTCAGGATGCCCTGAAATTTTTCGACCAGGTCGGGATTTTTGTCCGCAACGTCTCTTGCTTCGCCCGGGTCCGTTTTGAGATTGTAGAGTTCCAGTGGGGCGTCAGCCCTGGGCTGCACTGCCTCCCAATCTCCCAGGCGGACCGTGTGCCACACGTTGCGTCCGTTAAGCTGCCAGTGGAAGAATGCGTGCCGGTTGGTTGGCGTCTGGCCGGTTAATACCGGCAGGAGGGAAAAGCCGTCAATGTTCGTCGGCGAATCGATCCGGGCAAGGTCGGTTGCCGTCGGCAGAAAGTCCCATGCCGCCCAGCTGAAATCACTGGTCCGGCCGGCGGGAATGGTGCCCGGCCCGCGGACAATCATCGGCACGCGCAGGCCGCCTTCGTAGGCGGTGCCCCGGCCGCCGCGAAACGGACCGGCGCTCAGAAAAAACTTTGGGTCCACGCCGCCGTCGGTTTGCGGCCCGGTGTCACTCGTGAAGAAAATCACCGTGTTGCTTTCAAGCTTCAGGTCTTTCAACTGCTGCAGCAGTCCGCCGATGCCGGCGTCCAGCCGCCCGATCATGGCGGCCCGGTTTTTTTCCGGCTGGGGCCACAGTTCGCCGGAATAAGGCGCGTCGCTGGGCACCGGTCCCCGGCCAGTCCCCGGAATATTGTAATTGACCAGCAGGAAAAACGGCTGGTAGTGGTTGACATAGTCGGGCTGGTTGTTCTTGATGAAATTCACCATGGCCTTCGTGTACAAATCAGGAATGTATTGGCCTTGCTTCCCACCGGTGTTGCCATACAACGTTTCCCGGCCGACAAAATCCCGCATTCGATTGTTGGTGGGATCAAGAATGCTCTCGGGCGCGTAACGCCACATGTAATCCGCGTAATAATTTTCGGCGTCGGCCGGATCGAAATAGCCGGCAAACTCCCCGAAACCCTGCTTCCACGGTGCGCCCCCCGTAACGTCGTTGCCCAAATCCCATTCGCCGATCAGGCCGGTGTGATAACCGGATCTTTGGAGCGCTTTCGCCACGGTAATGTCGTCCACTGTCAACGGCAAATCCATGTCCGCCCGCTGCCGCAAATGTCCCGTATCCCGGCCGAGCAGGAGTGCCGCCCGCGCCGGCGAAACCGCGGCCGCACCCGCAAAATAATTCGTGAAGCGCACCCCTTCGGCAGCCAGCCGGTCCAGGTTGGGGGTCGAGAATTTTGTCTGGCCATAGCAGCTCAAATCGCCGTAACCGAGGCCGTCGGCCACGATCAGGACAATGCTGGGCCGGCGCGGCAGGGGGGCCGGCGCGGCAGGGGTGGAAACGGACGACGTCTGCGCGCGGGCACCCGACAAAAACCCGAACAGCGCCAAACCCGCCACCAGCGGCAGGATGAGTCCACGGCCATACCAGTAGAAACAGTTCGATTTCATGTGGAATTGGATTTTGTAAAGGCCGGCGCGTTCAAAGCAATCCTTTTCGCCGGCATTCAGCCGGCCTGATGGCGCCGGCCGAACTCCGCCTCGAGCGGGATTCGGGTCGCAACGATGAAACTGGGGATGGTGGCCAGCAGCACCCACGCAAAGAAATGCGTATAACCGATATGTTCCTGGAGCCAGCCGCTCCACAGGCCCGGCAGCATCATGCCCAGCGCCATGAAACCGGTGCAAATGGCGTAATGCGCCGTCTGATGCTCACCGCGCGCGATGTAAATCATGTAAAGCATGAACGCGGTGAAACCGAACCCGTAGCCGAACTGTTCCACCACGACGCCGGCGCCGATCACCAGCAGGTTTTCGGGCTGCGCCCAGGAAAGCCAGACGAACACCGCGTCGGGCAGATGAATCGCCAGCACCATCGGCCACAGCCAGAATTTCAAGCCGCGCTGTGAAACCGCCAGGCCGCCGAGCAATCCGCCGAGCAACAATGCGCCCACCCCGAACGTCCCGTAAACCCAGCCGTATTGGCCGTCCGTCAATGCCAACCCGCCCCGGTCACGCGGATCGAGCAGAAAAAGTTTCGCCACGGTCAGCAGCTGCGCCTCGCCAAATCGATACAGCAACAAAAACGCAAGCAACCCGCCGATTCCCGGTTTGCGGAAAAAGGTGACAAACGTTTCCGTAAATTTACCGGCCGGGATGGTGTTGCCCGCGATATCGTTTGCCGGGCGCGGCAGGACGATCCGGTGATAAATTCCCAGGGTCAAAACGACGCCCGCCACCAGGGCGAACGCCTGCATCCACGCCATGGTGTAGCTGCCGGTTCGTTTTTGCATTTCCCCGGCCAGGATGAGCAGCCCGCCCTGGGCCGCGATGTTGGCGACGCGGTAGAAGGTGTTGCGCACGCCGCTGAAGAGCGCCTGCTCGTATTCCGGCAGCGCGAGCATGTAAAAACCGTCCGCCGCGATGTCGTGCGTGGCCGAGGCAAATGCCAGCAGCCAGAACAACGCCAGCGTCACTTGGAAAAAATGCGGCAACGGCAACGCCAGCATCATCCCCGCCAGCGCCGCGCCGATGAAAAGCTGCATGACCCAGATCCAGATCCGGCGCGTCCGGAAAATATCCACCACCGGGCTCCACAGGGGTTTGATGACCCACGGCCAGCCCAACAGGCCGGTCCAGAAGGCGATGGCCGCGTTCGACACGCCAAGGTTTTTGTAAAGCACCACCGACACCGACATGGCCAGCGCGTAGGGCAAACCTTCAGCCACGTAAAGCGTGGGGATCCACACCCACGGACGGTGGGAACTGGTTTTTGCGCCGGCCATCCATGCTTGGTAACAGGTTCGGGCGGTCCCGGCAAAAATTTTCCGGCTTGCACTTTGGCCCGCACCCTGCGTTGAGTCAGCACATGACCGGCGCATTTTTCAACGCCCTGGGCATTTTGATCGGTGCCTTGTTCGGTTTGGCCATGCTCAAACCGCTGTCCCTCCGAACCCAGGTTTTCTTCCGTTCGGCGCTCGGCGCCTTCACCGTTTTTTTTGGCCTGCAACTCGTCTGGCTGAATGTGGACGGAACCTTTTTATCGGTGGCCAGGCAAATTGGCATTGCCGCTCTCGGCGTCACAGCCGGGTTTTGGACGGGCCGGCTGCTGCGGCTGCAAAAATTGTCGAACCGGCTGGGCCGTTATGCGAGCCGCCTGGTCGGGGCCGCCCAATCGGGCCCACCCCACAAGAACGTGGATGGTTTAACCGCGTGCACCATCCTGTTTTGCGCCGCACCGCTGGGCTTGCTCGGCGCGGTGACGGACGGGTTTCCTACAGGCGACAGCGGTTTCGGGTATTTTCAGCTGCTGATCATCAAAGCAGTGATGGATGGCCTGGCCATGACCGGTTTCGTGAAGGTGTTCGGCTGGCCGTCCGCCTTGTCGGCGTTCCCGGTCTTCGCGCTTTTCAGCGGCATCACGCTGGCCTGCCAGCTTTGGGCGAAGCCGTTGCTCGAAACGCACGCCCTGGTGGCGCCGGTCAATGCCGCCGCCGGGCTCATCGCCTGCGCCATTGCCTTGATGATTTTTGAGGTCCGCCGGGTCGAACTGGCCAATTTTCTGCCCGGCCTGGTCGTCGCCCCACTGCTGGCGTGGTGGCTGAAATAAATTGTCCAGTTCTGCGTTTCGTGGCCATGTATAAATGATGAACGATGACATGACCCTGGTGCGGGAGTTTGTCACCAGTCAATCCGAGATGGCGTTTGCCACACTCGTGGAACGGCACATCGGCCTCGTCCACTCAGCGGCGCTACGGCAGGCGGGCGACATCCATCTGGCGGAGGAAATCACTCAGGCCGTGTTCATCGTCCTGGCGCGCAAAGCCGCGTCGCTTGGGACCAACACCATTCTTTCCGCGTGGTTGTATCGCACCACGCACTATGCGGCGGCAGACGCGCTCAAGGCCCGGCGCCGCCGCGAGGCCCGCGAACAGGAGGCCTACATTCAATCCACCTTGAACCAGCCCGACACCGACGTCTGGGCGCAACTCGCGCCACTGCTCGACGATGCCCTGGCCGAACTGGGTGAAGCCGATCGGACCGCGCTGGTGCTGCGGTTTTTTGAAAACAAAACCGCCCGTGAAATCGCCGTGGCTTTGCGGACGAAAGAGGCCGCGGCGCAGAAACGCGTGGCCCGGGCGCTGGAAAAACTGCGTGCCAATTTTATGAAACGCGGGGTGGCGCTGACGGCGGCGATCATTGCCGGGGCAGTGGCGGCGAACTCGGCGCCGGCTGCACCAGCGGGACTGGCAGTGAAAATTTCCGCCGTGGCGGCAAAGGGAACGGCCGTTTCGACATCAATAACCACACTGGTGAAAGGAACCATGAAAACGATGACGTGGATTAAACTCAAAACCACAATTATTATCAGCGCTGCCTCTCTGGTTGTCGGCGGAACCGCTGCCATTGCGTTTACCAACACGAGCCGGGAACACATCGCTCAACCCGAAGTTGTTTCGCCGGTAAAACACGAGACCACCGTTATCGGGCTGATCAATCTGGATGATTTCAAAGTGGCCTTATTGGAATTCCGGGACTGGTTTCCCGACCGCACCAGCTCGATGACCAGCCGTGAATTCTTGAAGCAGGGCCAGACTTATGAAGACAGGATGATCAAAGATGCGAATGTGAAGATCGAGATTATCCGAATCAACTTTGCCGACGGGCTGATTGAAGCGCTCGAAAATGGCGAGGCGGCGGTCTATCGCTTCAAAAGGGACGACGCATCCAATGGCGGCCTGAAAGCGGCGAGCCTTCGCCTGAACGACCTGGGATTTGAAGCGATCTTTGGTTTATATGCCGCCATCAGCGAACGCACATTGTTGGTTCACCCGGCCGCAAATAAGAAAATGCCGGTCATCGTCGCGGCGAATCCACGAAACAAAGCCGAAGCCATCCAGTCGCTGGAAAGCGCATTGAGTGAAAAGGGCTTTGCATTAATTCCGGACGGGAACAAATTCGAACAAGTCATTCCCAACGAGCTGGCGAAAAATGCAAACCCGCAATCCGCCGCCCTGGCCGTTTCCAAAACCGCTGATGATGTGGCGAGCTGGAGCGTGGATGACAAAAACATTCCGTTCGAGATGATTTGTAATTTCTATGGTAAAATGTCCGGCCGGGAAGTCCTTCCGGAAGAGTTTTTCCCGAACGTTACTCTTACGCTAAAGACAACAAATCCGCTGACCAAACCAGAGATGTTATATGCGGTGGATGTTTTGCTCGGCTGGCAGGGAGTTAAAATCGTCAACGTGGACGAAAAAACCTCCAAAGCCATCCGGTTGCGCTGACGGGCGCGGGCGAAATAGTTCGCCGCCTCCGCAAGGCCATGAACCGGTAAACGGCCGGAGCGGAGAATCGCACTTTCATCTGCCCACCGTCCTCCGTATCTTCGCGGCATGAACTGCATCGTCACTGCCGGACCGACCTATGAGCCGCTGGACGAGGTTCGCCGGCTCACGAATTTCTCCACCGGCCGGCTCGGCACGGAACTGGCGAATTTTCTGGCCGCGCGCGGACACAAGGTCATGTTGCTGGTGGGCGAGTCGGCCACCTATTCCGGCGCGCGCCGTGCGCCGCGGGTGGAGACCTTCACCACGACGGCGGATTTGCGCGAAAAACTGAAAATGGTGTCCACCAAAAAGGTGGAGGCGATCTTTCACGCGGCGGCGGTCAGCGACTTTGCCTGCGGAAGAATTTTCACGCCCAACGAAGCCGGCAAGCTCGCCGAAATCAAGGCGCCCCATAAACTTTCCACCCGGCAGGGCAAGCTCCTCGTGGAACTGGTACCCACGCCGAAGATCATCGCCGAACTGCGCGGCTGGTTCCCGCGCACCCGGATCGTGGGATGGAAGTTTGAAGCCGACGGCCGGCGCGCCGACGCCATCAGCGCCGCCCAACGGCAAATCACCGAATGTGCCACCGACCTGTGCGTAACCAACGGTCCGGCGTACGGCGAAGGCTTTGGCCTGGTGACGCGGGACGGCAAGGCGGCGCATCTGTCGAGCGCGCCGCTCCTGTTCGAAGCCTTGGAACAATTCCTGGCGCCGCAGCCGGCCGCCACCACCGCCCGGTCGCGCACCTGAAATCCAGAAAGCCGCCGGTTTCAGGCCTCAAAATCCTTCAATCGCCGCAGCCCGAATTTCAACGGCATCCAGCCGATGCAAAAGGACAGCAGAACGAAGCCGGTGATGCCTTCCACCGCCCAGTCTTCGTGCGAATGCAGGCCGGCCGCACCGAACACCAGCAGCAGCACGGAAGCGAGGATGTAAAACGAACTCAGGACGAAGCAAAGCGTGCCCCCGAAGCCGCTGACGATTTTGTTCGGGTTGGCCTCCTTCAGGTTGGGATAAAGGACCCCCAGTCCAATGGCGAGGCCATTGAGCGCGAAGGTCATCACGGTGATCACCGCGCCAAAAAACAGCACGCGGTCCCAGCTCATCTTGAGCAGATAGCAGGACAGCATGATCAGGCCGGAAGTGACAAACAGCGACAGGACGCTGGCCAGCCAGAACTTGGTTTTGACCACCCGCGCCATGCCCATGGGTGCCATGCCGATGATCCACAGCCGCCAGCCTTCGAGGGAAAATTGCGGAAAAACAAACCGCGTCGTGACCGAGGCGAGATTCAGCGAACAAATGCCAAGATTCAGAAAGGCGACCAGGTTGATCCAAAACGGGCTGGACAACTGGTGCGTGAAATTGCGCAGGTTGATGATGTAGACGCCCAACAGGCCGAACAGCATCACGGACTGTCCCCATTGCGTGGTGTCCCGCCAGAACATCCGCAGATCCTTGACCGCCAGGGCGCGGGTGTCGCGGCGGAGCCAGAATAATTTGGCCATGGCTTTTTCGAGCAAACCAACGGAAGCGCGGCGGTTCGGCGAGGGGTGAAACCAGTTCTGCCCGCCGCCCGCGCGGCTCTGCACCGCCGAGGCCGTATTGTAAAACACCCGGCCAAAACGGGTGAACGCCAGGCCGCCAAAAAAAAGCGTGTGACTCAACAGGACCAGCGCGAAAAAGACCGAACCGCGCAGGACGCCTTCGGCCCATTGCAACACGGACGCGGACAGCCAGTAGCTCGGCAGAAACGGAAACAGGGTGAACCGCGTTTTGGCGAGCAACTGATCGAGCGCCTCCAGCGTGCGCCGTTCGAGCAGCTCGTCATCGACCGGCTGGGCTTTCCACCAGAACGCCGCCAACGCCAGCAAAACCACGGCCGTCCCGATGGTGGCGAGTTGAAAACTGCGCCGGTCCAGAAACCTTCCCATCCAGATGGCCAGCGCCGCCCCCAGCACGCCCGGCAACACGATGAACAACGCGATCAACGCCGGCGTCACCAGATAAAAATGCCAGGAGACCCCGCGCAACAAACCGAACGCCGCCAGCAACGGCGCAATCAAAAAAACAAATGCCCACGACGCCAGCACCGTGGATTCGACAAATTTCCACCGGAAAATGGTCTGGGCCGGGACCGGCAACGTCAGCAGGAAGGCCGCCTCCCGGTTCCGGAAAAAATTGGTGTAGCTGATGATAAGATTGCTGAGCAACAGCAGCGCGAACAAAAACGCGAACAGCACGTACAACAGCCGTTCAGTGAGCACTGCGCCCAGACCCGGAAATTTCGCGATGAATTTCAGCCCGTGGTAAAACAACCCGAACGACACGCAGAGATAACCGCCGACAAACAGCGCGATGACGGCCGTGAGCAGCCACGATTGGTCGCGCACCGACAGCAGCCGGCGCCAGCTTTGCAACGCATTGACACGCAGCAGCACCCATAACGGCGCAATTTTGGGCGAGGCGGGGCCTTCGGGCATCGCGGGAAAATAATCGCAAAGCCATTCCCGCGCAACCCCGGCGGCAACGGGATCGTGGCACCATTTCAGTTCTCGACGGAGCGAGCGTCCCCGCAAGCCGGCTGGTTTGCCGTTGAAGCCACGGTAAACGGTTTGTATCGTGCGGCCCATGGCGACGCCGGAAACCAAACCCGCTCCACTGGCCACACCGGTGACGGCGTTGTGGGGTGTTGGCACGGAACGCGCGGGGCAACTCGCGCGCCTCGGCCTCCACACCGTCGAGGATCTGCTCCTGCACCGGCCGCGGCGTTACGAGGACCGGCGGCATTTCCGGAAAATCTCCGAATTGACGAAGGAGGAGCCCGCCACGGCGCGCGGCACGATTGTCGCGCTCGGCCTCAGGCGTTTTCGGGGCGGAACCAAATCGGTCTTTGAAATCATTCTCGACGACGGCAGCGCCCGGCTGCATTGCCGCTGGTGGAACCTGCCGTTCATGGAAAAATATTTTGCGTCCGGCGACGAGGTTTTTGTTTACGGAAAATTGAGCGAAACCAAACCGCGGGTGATGACCCATCCTGAAACCGAAGTGATTGAAGGCGGCGAGGAAAGTTTTATCCACCTCAACCGCATCGCACCGGTGTATCCGCTCACGGAAGGCTTGCCGCAACGCTGGCTGCGCGGGCTCCTCTGGCGCACGGTGGAAAAATTCGCGCCGCACATTGCCGAGCCGTGGCCGCCGCCGGGGCTGAAGAATTTCCCGACCCGGGCCAACGCCATTCAGATGACGCATTTTCCGGAAGCGTCGACCGATGTGGAAATAGCGCGGCAACGGCTGGCACTGGATGAATTCATCGCCTTGCAGGTCGATCTCCGGTCGCGGCGGAAAAAATTCGAGGCGCGCGCGCGGGCATTGCCCTGCGGCGGCGACAACCGCCTGATGAAACCATTTCTCGCGCAACTCGGCTTCAAGCTCACGGGCGCGCAGACGAAAGTGCTCCGGGAAATCCGCCGGGACCTGGGCGGAGCGCACCCGATGCGGCGTTTGTTGCAGGGCGACGTCGGGTCGGGCAAAACCGCCGTGGCCGCCTGTTCGGCGCTGATGGCCCTCGAAAGCGGTTTCAATGTGGCCTTGATGGCGCCGACGGAGATCCTGGCGGCGCAACATGCCTCCAACTTTTCGCGTTGGTTTGACCCGTTGGGTATTCGCGTTGTTTTACAGACGGGCAGCTGTAAGAGCGGCGAGGATGGCGAATGGAGGATCGAAGATGGAAAACGCGTTCGCTCCGCCCCCCTCAATCCTCCACCCTCCATCGTCGTCGGGACTCATGCTTTACTCACGTCCGGATTCGATTTGCCAAAGCTCGGCCTGGTGATCATCGACGAGCAGCACAAATTTGGCGTGGCCCAGCGCGAACAGCTGGTGCGCAAGGGCCGTTATCCGCATTTGCTGGTGATGACCGCCACGCCGATTCCGCGCACGCTGGGCCTGACACTTTACGGCGACCTCGATGTTTCGGTGATCGACGAACTGCCCGGCGGCCGCGGGCGGATCAAAACGTTTGTCCGCCCGGCCGGCACGTTGCCGAAGGTCTGGGAATTCCTCCGCGAAAAGCTCGCGGCGGGACGCCAGGCGTACGTCGTTTACCCCCGGGTCGAGGAAGACGGTGCGAAGGGCTTGAAAGCGGTGACCGGGGAATTTGAAAATTTGAAAACGTCGCTCGCGCCGTTTCGCGCCGGCCTGCTGCATGGGCGATTGACCGGCCGCGAAAAAGAGGCGGTCATGGCGGCGTTCCGGACGAATGAGGTGAATGTGCTGCTGGCCACGTCGCTCATCGAGGTGGGCGTGGACGTGCCGAACGCAACGGTCATGCTGGTGGAAAATGCGGAACAATTCGGGCTGGCGCAATTGCACCAGTTGCGCGGGCGCATCGGGCGCGGGGCGCATGAGTCGTATTGCATTTTGATTTCCGACGCAAAAACCGAAGAGGCCGATGAGCGCCTGAAGGTGCTGGCAGAAACAACGGATGGTTTTCGCATCGCCGAGGCGGACTTGAAATTGCGCGGACCAGGCGAACTGCTCGGCCGGGAGCAGAGCGGTCTGCCCCCATTCCGTTTTGGCAACCTGGCCGGGGATTTGGATTTGATCCGTCGGGCGCGGGAATGGGCCGCGGACCTTTCCCCCGCAACGGCAAAGTAATTCGAAAATTCCGCTTGCCTCGCCGGGGGCTTTAACGGAACTTAAACGCTTATGAAAAAATTGTTATTGCTGGTTGCCGTGTTCGGCCTGGTGGGCGCGGGATTGACGGGTTGCGAGAACAAGGCGGAGACGCCCCCGACCACGTCCGACATGCCATCCACCAATGCTCCGGCCGCGACCAACGCTCCGGCGCAATAGGCAGCCGGTTTTGCCGGCAGTCCGGCATCATTTGTTTAAGCTGCGGCAGGAAGCCACCGGGCTGATTCGGAAGGCGCCATTGATCCTTGGTTTTTTTACCGTTTGAGGTAGATTGCCGACATGAAAACGTCCTTCTTGGTTTGGGTCGCAACCGGAATGCTTTTGACCGGTTGTGGCAAGAGCAATTCCAACCCGCACCCCCAGGGCACGAGCCCGGGCCCAGCCACCAACACGGCCGAGGTCGCCAAGCCGGCGGGAGGTTATCTGAATACATTGATGCAGGCGGACAAAGCTGCCGTCAAAACGATTGACATCTCCTACCTCAACGAGGCCGTCCAGCTGTTCAACACGCAGGAAGGCCACCTGCCCAAAGACCTGAATGAATTGGTGCCCAATTACGTTGCCAAGCTTCCCGCCGCGCCCTACGGTTCCAAACTCGCCTACGATGCGAACAGCGGCGTGGTCACGGTCGTAAAAGAGTAAATCCGGCACCGCCTTCGTTATAACGGGTTCCCCGACCGGCCGGAAACCAGCTGGCGTTTTTATTTTTTATCTCGCCAAAGCGCGGCCGCACAGGCAAAGAGGGTGCCTCTGAAAAATGACTGAACAAATTGTCATCCTTGATTTTGGGTCGCAGTACACACAAGTCATTGCGCGGCGCATCCGCGAGTGCAGCGTGTATTCCGTCATCCTGCGTTACGACACGCCGGCGGCAAAAATCGCCGCCTTGAAACCCCGGGGCATCATTTTGTCCGGCGGCCCGTCAAGCGTCTATGCGCCAGACGCCCCCCTGCCGGACAAAAACATCTTTGCGCTCGGCGTGCCGGTGCTCGGCATCTGCTACGGCGTGCAATTGTTCGCGCAATTTCTCGGCGGCCGGGTGGAAAAGGGCCGGAAACGCGAATATGGCAAGGGCACGCTCACGGTGAAGGATACCGGCTGCGAGTTGTTCAGCCGGCTGCCGAAATCGTTGCAGGTCTGGAATTCGCATGGCGACAAGCTCACCCGACTGCCGCAGGGGTTCAAATCGGTGGCCGTTACGGACAATTCCGAATATGCCGCGATTGAGAACCGCGCGCGGAAATTTTTCGGCCTGCAATTTCATCCCGAAGTCGTCCACAC
>CAYPSF010000019.1:0-40651 GCA_964413165.1 uncultured Bifidobacteriaceae bacterium | reverse complement strand
CCCGAGCTGAAGCATCCGCCCTTTCCTTTTCCGCAAGGGAAATGCGTGACGCGCACGTGGATCGGCAAACAAGATTACCTCGTGCATCGGTTTGACTATGCGCCGGAATCTCCCAATGAAGAAGCGCTGACGCAAATTCATGAAAACATCGCGGTGAACCAGAGATATCCGGACGAAGACTTCCAGATAAAGATTCCCGAAGAAGAACACTCCTCCTCTATCACCCTGTCGTCGCCGCCGGCCCAAACGAACTCCGACGCGGGCCAGACAAATGGCCCAGGACAAAAGCACAAGGCGCACAAACGGCAAAAAAATTGAGGTTAAAAAGCTTCAACATTCAGCCCACAACCTTCGACCACCCGGCCCTCGCGGGCCTTTGCTTTCAGCCGGCGGCAAAGTTCACGGTATTGCCGGGCGGCAGTGAAAAAGGCTGAATGCTGAACTCCGATAAACTCCGATGAATCGCGAGTGGATCGCGAGCGGGGGCTAAAGGCTAGAGCATTTTCAGTCACTTTGTAGCCGTATGAAACAATTAATCTGCTTTTTTTTCGGGCGTTTCTTGTGATTTTGAAGGCCACAGTTTTAATTAAACCGCTCTAAATTCCAAAATCCCCATCGCGGAAATCCTGTTTATGCGGCGGGTTGTCAGCGCCGTCCACCGCACCATGTAGTGCTTGCAGCCGGCCGCGTCCGCCGGATCATCGAAGTCCGTGGCCCAGCTCTTTCAGCGTGAGTGAAATCAATTTGAAACTCGCCGGTGGGATCGCCTGCCCGGCTCACGCCTTCTGCAAGATTCCACTGACTCCGCGTTGCAATTCGCATTGAGGCGAAGCCCATGGCGGTCGAATCCACCGTGATTTCAGAAAATAACGGAAGGCACGCGCTTTGCATGTAAAAAGGAACGGGAGTTCTGAATGACCAGTTCATTTATGAAATACCAAATCGAGTTCCCTTTTCGGGGCGAGCGAAAGGCGTGTTCGCACCGTAGCAGACGTGCGCAGTGGGCGCGCCTGTGGTTCACGCGGATGCGTGAGGTGGTCGCGGAAGCCGGAGACCAAATATCGCTCGATAAACACGAACCAAATCAGCCTGCCTGTTGGCCGGGGAAAAAATAAACCCAACTATGAATCTTCTACTCCTGCTTATCGTGCTGCTGCTTTTATTCGGCGGCGGCGGTTTTTACCTGGGCGGCCCGGTTTACGGCGGCAGCGGCTTTGGCCTCATTCTGCTGATAATCATCATCGTCGCTTTGGCGGGCGGATTTCGTGTTCGAAAATAACCGGAGCAACAAGAAGGCTGAAGGCTGGAGGCTAAGGTTCTGACACGGCACCCGTTTAAAACGACTCCGAAGTCAAAAAATCTGCGCGTTCTTGCTCCAGTTGCTGATGCGGTACGTTTTCCCGCGAATGGCCAGGTCCATCCACAAATCGTACGACCCAATGTTGTTGGTCGGCTTGGAGGAAACATAGCGCCAGGGATTGAGGTCGGGTTGAGCCGGCACCGGCGGCGGGGAAACGTTGGCCGGCCAGCCAATCGAACCGACAAGCAGTTTCACCGTGGCGCCACTGAGCGTGCACACTCCAATCTGGCCAGGCCGCAATCCTGAGAGGTAAGACCTGGCCGGAGGATCCCCGTCTTTCATCGCGCAGTTCACAAATCCAGCTTTCCCGAACGTGGTGAGCACATCGGCGGCGCTGATGCTGGCGCTGCCATCCAAAGTCGTGAAAACTTTATTGGTCGGATCATAGGTCGTCCCGATCAATTCGTAAAAAAGTTGGTTGATGACCGGGCTGCCAGGATTGTCCGGCGGATAAACACCGGTGGTGGATTTGTATCGTTCCAGCGCCGCTTGCACCTGGGACAGTTCCGCTCGGGTAATGCTGATTTGCTCGTTCACTTTCAGGGGTCCCAATACCCCCAGCGTCAAAGCCGCCAGAACTCCGATAATTGCGATGACAATCAATACTTCGATTAGCGTAAAAGCAGGCTGCGTCCGTGGTAAATGCGGATGAAGGCGGAACCCAGCTGGCATTGGGCAAGTGTGCGTCCGGGAGGAATACGAGTCAAATCAAAGGCTGAAGGCTGAAGGCTAAACGCTACTGGTCTGGCGGCAATTGGCCAGTCTTATGAAAGTTCCGGTCTTTTCCGGCCAAGGCGGCCTTGATGCGCCAGACGTGCCGGAACCATTCCGGTTCGACGGCGTCCACCGGCCCGATGGTCTGTTCAAACGCTTCCAGCCCTCCGCCCCGCTGCAACAAAACCAGTGCCGATTCGCGGTACTTCGGGTTTTCGAAAATGTGATGCGTCAGCGTCCACCAGTGCAGATAGTAAAGATTGAATTCCTGATTCATACCCGGCCCGCCGCGGCCGGTGATGATGGCGCGCAATGGAATGACGCTGCCGTTGGTGAGGCTGGCCTGCAGGTTGGTTGCCGTCGCGATTTCATCCATCCACCAGACCGGATAGGTGTGTGGATCGATCCATCCCAGCTCCAGATGGTTGCTTTGGATGCGACTGGTCGAAAAATATTCGGCGATCCCTTCCTCCAGCCATTGGGCAAGATTCAGTTGGGCCACCTCACGATTCAACTGGTGCGTCGCTTCGTGGAGCATCCAATGACAGGGATTTTGCTCCTCAGCTGAATAATACGCGCGGCAGTAGGGCTCCCGGTAAAACGCTTCCGCCCAGCCCAAGCCCGGGTTCACCCAGCGCATCTCCCGGCGATCTTTGTAAAGCAACAGCTTCAATCTGGGATGTTCATGGCGGAACGTCGACAAAGTCCCGAAGCGATTGGAATACGCGTTGTAGAGCAATTCCACCACCTGCCCCACCTGTTCGGTCTGGGCCGGCGAAGCGGTGGAGGCGATGAGGTAGTGCGGCGTCTCGACCCTCCGCGCCGGCGTCCAGGGACGGGGACAGTATCTCCATATCACGACCATCAAAAGAATGGCGAGATAGATGAGCCATCGCACGGTGCGCGCATTGAATCGCCGGGCGGTACGCGTCGTTTCCAGGCTCATGCTTTGGAGCTTCCCGTCACCCGGCGGTCAGGCGGGGATGCCGAAGGTCCAGCCATTTTTCCAGATAATCAGTGGCAATCCCCGGCGGCGACGGACGAGGAATGCAGTGGTGCCGACGGCCAGTAACCCAAAAGTGGAGGGTTCGGGAACAGGCTGGAAGGCGAGATAGGTGGCAGCAGGCATTCCGTTGGCAAAAACACTTTGCACCCCGGTCGGCGTGTATTCATTGATGTTTCCGAAATCCGTCACAAACAGATTACCCGCACTGTTGAAAGCCAGTCCCGTAGGATCCCGCCCGGCGGCAAAGGTGCTTCGCACTCCACCCGGCGTGAATTTGTAAATGTTGCCGGCGAAGACATCCGCCACAAACAAATCGCCCGCGTTACTAAAGGCCAGGCCAACAGGATCGCCCAGCCCGGCGGCAAAAGTGCTTTGCACTCCACCCGGCGTAATTTCATAGATATTGCCGCTGGTCCCACCCCCAACAAACAGATTGCCCATGCTGTCAAAGGCCAGGCCAGCAGGAGTCAGCCCGGAGACAAAAGTGCTTTGCATTCCACCCGGGGTAATTTCATAGATGTTGCCGCTGGTCCCACCCCCAACAAACAGATTGCCCATGGCGTCAAAGGCCAGGCCAGCAGGAGTCAGCCCGGAGACAAAAGTGCTTCGCACTCCACCCGGAGTAATTTCATAGATATTACCATTGGTTCCACCCCCAACAAACAGATTGCCCATGCTGTCAAAGGCCAGGCCAGAAGGAGTCGGCACGGTGGCAAAGGTGCTTCGGGCTCCACCCGGCGTGAATTCATAAATGTTGCCGCCGAAGCCCGACACAAAGAGATTCTGTGCCGACGCACTGACGCCAATCAACAATATCCCTCCGCCAAACAAGCAACACGCGGCACGAAGGGCGGCGGTACATTTCGTATTCATAGATTTCCATGGTTCCGAGTCTTTTCCGGCTGATTATCTTTGATCATGTCCCGACTTCCATTCTTGTCAATGCATGGTTATTCGCATGCCGGCGGGCATAGGGAAGCGCGCGACTGGCAAGTGCTAAGTGACGGGTGACAGGTGACGCGAACTGAATTGTGATTGACCGTCAAATCCGGCTGGCGTTTTCTTTTCCTGTGAAGACCAACCCGAATCCCGGCTTCGAAAGCATCCCGGCTGGTTCTGTTCCCCTTCGTTTCCACACCCGGAGCGGCTCTGCTCTTTTTGCGCAGCTGGTCTTGATCACGAGCGTCTGTATCGTCTACCTGGGGGCGGAGAACGTGGTCCGGGCCGAAGACAGGGACATGATGCTTGAAGGCGTGGACGGAGACGTGACCACCAATGAATACCGGTCCTTCATTGACAAACTTAACTACCTGCCGCCGCCGCCAACCAGCAACATCGGCAATCTCATGGTGGATGAAAAGGACGGCGCGCGGCTCCACGGGATGCAGACGTTTTATTCATTCACGCATGACCGGCGCGATTTGGATATGGGGATTGTCTGGTCGGATGCCTTTCTCCATGCGCGCAACGATCCAACCAACGGCCGCATCATCTGGACCGGCCAACGCGATCTGTGCTGGCCGAACAAGGAAACTAACGATGTTCAGGCATTGCACGTCGGCTCGGAAAATGGTGACGTCATCGAACACATTGTCAACACGGCGCGACTGATTTTGGAAGACCCGGGGGTGTGGAATCAAACCGCCCCGCCGGACCCGTTCGGTTTTGGCGCAACCTATCTCGACCGCGCCAAAACCTATGTCCGCGAATGCCAGCGCAGCGCCGAGACAACCATCGTCCCGTGGTTCGTCCGCAGCACCGGGGACGGCTACCGGCTTTATCATCCCGATTCACCGGGTTATTTCAACTGTTGCGGCGACAGCGGACCGGTGCCGTGGAACCAGCAACAGTCACTCGTCGGCGCTTTGCTCCGGCTGGCGCAATGCCATCGTCTGCTCAACGACGGCAACACCAACATCGCCTATTACGAAAAAATCACCGCGGACGCGGCAGCCTGGTTCTTTGCCAGCACCCTCCCGGTGAGCGCCCACAACCGGGTTTGCTATCAGTGGACTTACGTGGCGCCGCGAGACCCCGCCGATTGGCCGGAGGTCACCACCGAATCAGATTATGACATGTTTATCTTCCGCGCCTTTCAGGCAAACCTCGGCCCGACGCGGCTCCAGATGCAACGGCTCATCAATACGGCGCGCTTCGTGATGTATCTCGGCACCAACCGGATTGCCGGCAAGGTCGACGGCACCAGCAACGCGGAGCGTCATGACAGGCAGTTTCTGGAGTTCGAATGGATTGAAATGTCCGTGCTGGACCGCGAGTTTTACCACCTGGTGGCGGACACCGTTCTCACCAGCCACGAGTATTGGAACAACCTGGCCGTGGAGGCCGCCGTGCTTTCGGCAAAGCATTATTGGGCCACCCATGCCTCATTGCCGGAGCCTCAGGAGCTCCTGGATCCGGCGAAGCTTTCACCCCTGCGACCCATCCCGGCAGGGTCTCTGAAACGATGGCCTCCGGTGGCGCTCGTGGGAATGCTGTGGGGCGTCTCCGAACTGTTGCTGGCACTGCTGAAACGTTCCAAAACAAATGCGATCTCCAAGGACCGCCATTCGCTGAAATTAATCTGGCTGGTGACGCTGACGGCGATCGCACTGGGCATCGTGGCCGCTCACCGGCTGCCCGCGTGGAGAATGCCGTGGCCAAAAACCGTTTTTGAACTGGGCTGCTGCCTGTTCGGGCTGGGTCTGGCGCTTCGGTGGTATTCGATCATTTATCTTGGTCGCCTCTTCACGACGAACGTTGCCATCGCGACCGACCATCAGGTGATTGCTTCGGGCCCGTATCGCTTCATTCGTCATCCCAGCTACGCTGGCAGCTTGCTGGCCGTGCTCGGGTTCAGCGTGAGCTTTCACAATTGGCTGTCCCTGGTGATTGTTTTTGGGGCCTGTTGCGCGGTGACGCTGTGGCGGATTCACGTTGAAGAGCAAGCCCTGACGACTGCTTTAGGCACGGCCTATAAAGAGTACACCGCCCGGACCAAGCGCCTGATTCCGCTGATTTATTAGCAGCGGCCCGACAACTCATCCTGTTCGCCGTAGAACCCGCAAAGCCCGGCACAGCCTGTCATTTGTGAGGCCTGCCGTTTGTAAGGCCTGTCATTTGTCCGGCTAGGCAAAACTCCCCAGATAAGGAAAAGTTCAGACGACCATTAAAACCACACATCAACCAAACCATAACTATCATCCAACCCATTCCATTATGAAACCAATCTTCGGTTCTCTCCGGATCACGCAAGGCTTGTTCGCCGGCGCAGCGATTGCGTTGCTGACGTTCACGACAACTTCCGCCCGCGCCTTTGAAACCGGCGGCGACATGTCGGAACTCACCTGGGAACAAAGCAGCCAGGGCATCACGTTCCGGGATCCGAACGGCACGGCCATCGACCCGATCGCCTACGCGAAATCGCAGCACTCGACCTGCATCCGCCTGCGCCTGCTGGTGGACGGCGGCAGCGGCGTGCTCGGGCAAAACATCAGCTACGACATCGCTCTGGCCCAGCGGGCCAAGAACAACGGCCTCCATGTCATCCTCGACCTGTTCTACTCGAATAACTGGTGCGATCCCGGCCAGCAAACCCCGCCGTCCGAATGGGCCGGCTACACCTATGCGCAGATGACCACGGCCGTCTACAATTGGACCAAATCGGCGCTGACCCAGTTCAAGAACGCCAATTGTCTGCCGGATTACGTCCAGGTCGGCAACGAGATCAACAACGGCATGCTGTGGCCGGTCGGCAATCTTTCCCATCAGAGCCAGTTCGTCGGGCTGATCAATTCCGGCATCAACGGCGTCCGCGCGGTTTCGTCGACGCCCAAAATCATCCTGCACTGCGCCAATGCGGCGAACACGTCCACGGTCACGTGGTTCTTCAACACGATCGCGTCGCAATGCAGCTATGATATCGTCGGGCTCAGCTATTATCCGTCGGCCGGCACCACCCTGTCCGACATCAAAGCGGCGATGAACACGTACAACGGCGCATTCGGCGGCCGGCCGATCATGCTGGTGGAGTTCGCCTACTGGTATTCGGGCAGCCACACCAGCGGTACGGGCTACTGGACGACGCCCGCGGGACAGCAACAATGCACGTGGGACCTGGTGCAGCTCATGAAGAGCTACAGCCACGGTGCCGGCGTGATTTATTGGGGCACCACCTACGTGACCGGAAGCTGGGGTAGCGAATCCCTCTTCAACTACTCGACCGACCGGGCCGAACCGGCGTGGGGTTCGCTCTGGCAATGACGTCGTGACTTCGCAATCGAAACGGTCAGCACGACCCTTTATCGGCCTGATGAAGGGTCGAATTTTTGACGTGGAACGCCGTAAAGCCCGCCACGTGGGGAAACGTCACGTTGGTCTCCAGCCTTTTTCTGGCTACCGATTGATTGGGACCGGATTACCGGGGTCGATCAATGCGGCGGCCTTGGGAAGAATAAAGTTCACTCGGGTCAGCTTGCCATCAATAAAACTCAGCTCCACCTGCAGGGGTCTTGCCACCTGCGGCGTTTTCTCAAACTCGGCAAGCAGAAGTCCCGGCTCATCTTTCAGAATCGTAGCGTGCATCTGATCCAATTGATGGACGATGGTCTCCCGGCCCGAGCCAGTTTTGAAACTGAAGCTGACTGCAGCCGGCCCTTTTGTCTGTTTCAACTGACTCAACTGGCCAGGTTTGATAACCTTGATGGAGCCGTTCGCAGCGACCCTGATTACGGATTGCGGCGGTGGCAATTCATGCCGATGCTTCTGAATTTCATTGATGGTAACCGTGCTTGTCCCCGCGACCAGCAACACAACCGCACCGGTGACAATCGCCGTTTTTGCTTTGGTCCATGCCATAATTTTCAATGCTCCTTTGATCAGGGTCAGAGTTGAACCGCTGGCGGTCGCACCCTGGGCTAACGCCACGGCCGTCACGGATTTTACCAGCGCCGCCGGTGCGGCCTGAACGGAATGGGTGAAGATTGCCCCGGAAAGGATAGCCGTTGGCGTATTCACACCACGCTGCCTGAAAAATTTCCGCAGCTTTTCCAGGGCACGGCTGACCCGCTTCTGCGCCGCGCCTGGATTCAGACCGAGAACCCGGCCCACTTCCTCCAGCGGTCGCTGTTCGTAAAACCGCAGCACCACGGCATTGCGATCGGCCTCGCCCAGTTGCGCCACGGCCTCATCGAGCAATGGCGCGACCTGCGGCCACACGTCCGGTTCAGGATCATTGAGGAGTGAATTCATGTGCGCCTCCTGTTCACGATGCTGGCGGCGCTGCTCGGCCTTGAGCGCATTGCAGGCGACAAACCGCGCGGTGCGGCACAGCCAGCCGGCCAGAACGGTTTCCCGCCCGAGGCTCCCGGCCTTGCGCGCCAGGATGATGAATACCGCCTGGGTGATTTCATCGGCCCGATGCGGATCGCGCATCTGCCGCCAGGCGGACGAATAGACCAGCGACACATGGCGTTCCACCAGGGTCGCAAAAGCTTCCTCCGAACGTTGCGTCACGTAGGCGGAAAGCAATTCGGCATCATCCAGCGAGCGCATTCATCAATTAATGTCCACCAGCGGACAAATCCGACAGCCTTTTTTAAATCCGCAACGCCAAAGAATTGGATCGGGGGTTGCCGTATTGATATTTTTGGGGAAGAGTGGCCGGCCTTTCGTCATAGTCCGGAGACAAATCACAAGCCGGAGGCGGAAGGGAAAAGTGGTGATTCGCAACAAATACGCCCGCCAAAGGCCGAAGTTTTCGAGGCAGCCAACTTCGAACGGTTTACCGCGTTTTTTTATTACAGTCCAGAGCTCCCCAGCCGATAGGATGACGGGATTATTGTCATGAACGCCGTCTATCTGCCTGAAAAAGACAAGTTGTATTGTTATCTCGACCAGGTCGAGTCGCTTCCGGTGACTCCGTCCTTGATGGTTAAATTGATCAACCTGGTGCAGGAACCGGACCGCGACCCGGGCGATATCGTGCAACTGATGAAGCATGATCCGGCGGTATCGGCGGAGGTGTTGCATCGCTGCAACAGCCCGGTCTACGGCGAGGAAGAGCCGGTGACGGATCTGGAAGAGGCGCTGTTTCGGCTGGGATTTCTCGAGGTGTACCGCATCGCCGTGTCATTGTTCGGCCTGCAAACCATTTCGACCGTCCGCGCCGCGCAGGCGATGCACGTGGAAGTGCTCTGGCGGCACTCGGCGATCACCGCCATCATTGGCGGCACGATCGCCCGGGAGCTGGGCGAATCCGAGGGCATCGCGTTTACCGCCGGCCTGTTGCATGATGTGGGCAAGGTGGTGCTGGCCACGGCGGAAAAGTCGCATTACGCGGCTCTGTGCCGGGAGTATGGCGCGTCCGGCGTACCGATCCAAGAGGCCGAAAAAGCGGCTTTCGGATTCAGTCACAGCGAAGTCGGTGCGCTGCTGTTGCATCGCTGGGGCGTGCCCGAGCAGGTGTTTCTGCCGGTGCTCAGCCATCATGATGCTTTCTGGACCGGCCCGCATGAACGTACGGCCGCGATCGTGTACCTGGCCAACCTCATCGCCCATCATTCCGAACCAGCGATATCCGGCAATCTTTCTGAATTGCCGGATGCATTCCACGCTCTGGATGTGCTCGAATTACAAACCACCGACCTCCCGCGATTGCAGCAAATGGCGTTCGTCGAGATTCTGAGAATGGGTCCGCTGCTGACCATTGCCGGTTGAAAGTTTGGGTTCTCGGTTTTCAGCTTCCGGCGGACGAGTCCCCTCTGACTCGAACCCAGGTGGCATTCCCATTGCCGGCTATGGGGTGAACACCTCATTGGTTTCCCATCAAAACGATGCGATGTTGGCTCCGGTGTACAAGTCCCAGCCGGGATAACCAATGATTGATAACGACAAACTCGTAACGCTCATCCGCCTTTGGGATCTACTGTATTCCGGGGTGCGGCCAACCTTGCGGGAATGCGGGTTTTCGACAGCAATCATTCAAGGGCTGACCAAGGAACAGACGGTAAAGTCAGGCAACCAAAAGTTTGGCAACGACCCCGACCGTTGTGTCATTGAAGAAATCCTGCCCGCCCGGCATGCCTTTATCGCGCAGCTGCACGCGCTCCGTGACCGACACAACTTTAACGAACTGAGCTACGCCGAAGCTGTGACGTGAAACGAATCACTGTTCGACGCACGCCATTGCTTTTGGCGGCGGGACTATGGCTTTTGGCCGGGTCCGATGGCCTGGCCCAGGTTGACCCCGAACATCGCAACCTGCTGGAATTGGGCTACGACGAGCCGCTTGCCGGGCAGGGACCGCAAGGGATCTACGCCTACTATTATTACAACCAGCCGCACGTCCTGAGCACGAATGTGGATTTGCGCCTGGCTATCGCCCCGGTTTACCTGGACGGCGAACTGGGGTTCAAGCGATGGCTTTCTCCCAACACGGACATCGGCTTCGGCTTTTCCGGCGGCGCTTTCGGGGACAATTACTATGAAGTCCGGCAGGGCAATTACTTCAAGAACGAAAGTTTTGACGGCAGCGGTGGCGGAGCTTCCCTGAGCGTGTATCAATTGTTGAACCCGGGCGTGTTGATTCCGGTGAGTGTGATCGTGCGCGGCGGGGGGCACTATACGGCGTTTACGGACACGTCCGACACGGCGGCCAACTTCGACCTGCCCGGCAATCAACTCACCGCCTACACGCTGACCGGCATCCGGATGGCAGGCAAGGAACCGAACCTGTATCCCGACCTGGGCCTGGAATTGTCCGTCTGGTTTGAACGGCAATGGCGGTTCAACAGCGACACTTACGGCTTCAATAACGACCGACAGCTCAACCCCGATACGGATCTTTACTGGCTCTATGCCGGTCTGAACTATGCGTGGACGAACAGCGGACAAATGGCCTCCCTCGCCTTGACCGCGGGCGGCTCGACCGATGCCGACCGGTTGACCGCATTTCGGTTGGGCGGAGTGCTGCCCCTGGTGGCGGAATATCCTCTGACGCTGCCCGGTTACTATTATGAGGAGCTGACCGCGACACGGTTCGTCCACATTTACGCCGCCTACAACGTTCCGCTGGAACGCGAGCATCGCCTGCTGTTCCGGGTGGAAGCCGCCACGGCCAATCTGGAATACCTGCCCGGCTTCGCCCAACGCAGCGCCTGGCAAACGGGCGCAGGCTGCGGCCTGACCTTTGCGCCCAGGAACAGGAATTTCAAGGTCGTCCTGCGCTATGGCTACGGATTCAACGCGATCCGCAACGGCCATGAAGGCGCGAATAGCATCGGCTTGTTGTTTCAATATGATTTCGAAGCGCATAAGAGGAAGCATCTCTGACCAGCGCGGGAATCAAGCCGCGCAGCGCCAAAGGCTGAAGGCTGAAAGCTAAATGCTGAAGCAGAAGAGCGCAGTCAGAACATAGGTAACACTCGTGGTTCAATCCCAGTCCATCTCAAAGGCTAAGGTCCCGATTTGGTTTCAGCCTTCAGCCTTTAGCCTTCAGCCTTTGCCGTAACTGTCTCAGGGAGTCAGGATTCCGAACTGGTCATCGGGATTGGCCGCGCCGGCGCCGACGGCCCCGATGTCGTTGCCATTGCCGCCATGCCCGGCATCAATCAGCGGGCTGCCCGGCTTCGGCGTGTAGCGGTTCCGATACAGTTCGAGGACCTGGCGCGTGGTCGTCGTCCGCTGCCACATCGCGACGTCATCAATGCCCACACTGTTCGTCGGGTTCGTCAGGTTCGGATTGACCTGCGCATTTAATCCGCCCACATCCGAGGCTGGATGGCTGTTATCGGAATAATTATGGATGCCGGCGGCCTGCGGATTATAAAAGGCGTTGTGGCCGACATTGATCAGGTTCGTTGCGCCCGGGAAGGCAACCGCCACCGGCGAATCCATGTTGAGGAAGGCGCAGGATTGAACATCCGCCGTCGCCGCCTCGTCCACGTTCAAAATGCTCGGGCCGGCGGTCTGGTTGAGCCCATCAATCGTGTTGTTGTAGAAACGGACGTTCTGCGGGCTATAAATGAGCCAGATGCCGGTGACATCGGCGTCGCCGCCCGCGAAGATGTTATGATGTACGAAGGCGTTATCGCCGGTGATCCACATCCACTGGTGCCCGGCGCCGAGGATGAGGTTGTAACGGAATTCGCAGGCCACGTCGCGCACCGCCCAGGAACTGTCCCGCACGATGTTGTGTTCGACCAGGACATTGTTGTCCGAAGCGCCGAGTTCAAAATTGTTTCCCTGGCTCCAGCCTCCAAAATAAACGTGGCGGCTGTAATTGCGGCGGATGGTGATGTGGTCCGACCCGCTTTCCAGCATGATGCCAACCCGCGGCCCGATGAAGACATTTCCGTCCGCATCGCCGTCCCCGCCGATCGTCCAGTGGTTCACGCCGGTGAGCCGCAACCAGCCGGCGCCCATGTTATTGGCGCGGTAAACCTTTTGTCCCGTTGAACTGCCGAGCAATTGCAGGGCGGGATAAGAACTCAGGTCACCGTAGGTCTCGTCGGGATATTGGCTCAACGGCACCAGCGTATTGCAGCGAAATTCGTTGCTGCTGACCGAAGCGGTGGCGGTACCGTTCAGGGTAAATGCCAGCTTGCCGCAGGCGTCGAAGTTGCAACTTTCCATAATCAAAGGAGACGTCGTGGTCGTGTCGATGGCCAGCAGGCCGTCGTTGAGTTGTCCCAACCCGACGACGTCCGCATAGCGCAGCGTGAAGTGGCCGGTCCACGTTCCGGAGGTGCGGATGCGGAAACCGTTGCCGATGATTCGCACGCGGCCACCCGGCGTGTTGGTGCCCATCATCTGTAAAGATTGCGAACCGCTTAACACGAGGTCCTGGGTCAGGTTCAAAACCTGGGCGTAGGTGGGCGTCGCGTCCACGGTGATGGTGACCGGGTCGCTGTCGAGGATTTCCGACGGGCTATTGTAGAAGGCGCGAACGCGGAGAACATGATCGCCCGGCGGCAGGTTGGTCAGGGCGGCGTGAAAGACCCAATATTCCGCGTCCAGGCCATCCATCTCCGCGACCACTTCGTTGTCGACCAGGAACTCGGTGTGCGCGGCGTTGCCGCCCTTGCCGTCGATGGGGAAATTGGTATCGACCGCCGGATCTTTTGCGGCGGCAAATACGCGCACGAAACCGGGCGCCAGGAAATGCTGTCCACTGATCGGTGAAACAAAGGACACAAAACGTCCGTTGTGGGCGGAGGGCAAGGAGCCCACTACGACCGTGGCCTGGTTGGTGACGAAGCCCATGCTATTGGATGCCGTGAGCGTGTAGGTTCGCGTGCTGGTGACGCTTGCGACGCGGGACGTCGTGCCCGTAACATCGCCGATGCCGCCATTGATGCTCAAGCCGGTGGCGCCGGTGACGCTCCAATGCAAGGTGACACTGCCATTGGTGGGCAGCGTGGCGGGGCTGGCGATGAACGAGAGAATCTGCGGCCGTGTGTCGGGCGTCAGCCAGGCGCGGAAGAACTGAGAGGCATTGGTTTGCGGAGCGATGGTGAAATTCGTCTGCCCCGGTGCAGTGAGGAGGTGCGGCGTCCAACTGGTTGAATTGTTCAAGTTGCTCCGACGTTCGATCTGGTAGACCCGCCCGGCGAGGGCATTGAGAATTGCAACCTGCAATTGATTCGAGCTCCAGCCAATCCCCAGGACCGGAAGCGGGTTGGATTGCGCCCGGCCCATGACGGCCATCAGGCAAAGGCTGAAGGCTAAAAGCCGAAGGCTGATGCTGCGGAAACGACGGCCAGGAGTGGAAGGCCGACCCAAGGGCGCAACGCGGAGATGCGGCGAATGGTTTTTCATAAACATAAATAAGTTCAATCCTTGAATTGTGACATTTTATTATGGCGGCACCGAAGGAACTGGAATTTTGCCGTTAAAATCGGATCTCACATCTCGCGTTTCACTGTTTCCTCAACCGGTAGTACTGGCGTGGTTGGAAAATGGCGTTGGTGATCATGTTCTGGAAATCGACCATGGCGGGCGCATTCGTGACCGGCGTCCAGGAATTGGTCGATATCAGGTCGCCAGTTGTTTCGAGGGCAAAGCCGCCTGCCGGGTTGGGCCAGGAAATGATCAGCTTGTCTCCGGAGACCCTCGCCTGCAAAGTCGGCGACGGCGCGCTTTGCACGGCCACCAGCCACAATTGGGCGCCTTCATTGCCTCCCGAGTTCCAGGTAACGTGGTAGGTTCCGGCGGTGGCCACGTCCCGGGTGGCCACCGCCGTCTGAACGTAACTGCCCAGCGGCAGGAGGGAGTCGATGACCGTAAATCCGCCATCGGGTATGGCGGTGTGCACAAAATACTGGTTGCCATCACCCCACCAGAAGGCCACCAGCGTCGCCGGGCCCGTGGTGGTGACATTCAAGCTGGTGAGGGGATCGCCCTGCAAAACTTCATTCCATTTGAAGTCCTGGATGACTCCACCATTCTTGATTTCCACAGCATCCAGGGTCACTTCGTCAAACGCAACGGTGCTGGCGGTAATGACGTGCCCCGTCCCGCCGGCGACCCACGGGAAGGCGTAAAGCGCCGTGCCCGAATCGGGATATTCCGGAACATAACCATGCGTCGAGCCGAGTTGAATATAAGGCGTGTTGCCCCGGTTGTCGGTTGGGACCTGGGTGAACGCAGAAATATCCCCCCGGCCGATGCACACCAGCATCGTGCTACCGGACGCCTGTGTGTTCCGGGCGGGGCTGGATATGATGAGGCTGCCGTTCTGGCCGAGGTCATAGTTCGTAAGCGAGTGCGCACCGACGGTGGGGCTGGCGATTCCGTTACTCGCCAGCAGCGGCAGAATGACGGGAAAAACCATCGGATAAAAAAATTTGCGATGTCTGGCCAGATTCATTTTAGTGGTCCATTTCATTCCTTGCCCGGAACGTCACTGTATCATCCCCGCAAGGCAACGCGCTTATTGAATCGTGATGACCTGGGAACCGGAAGGCGTGTTCGTAAAGGAAAGCGTACCCTGAGCGGACGCGGTGAAAGTTCCAACCGGCACGCCGTTCGTCAAAACCTGGCAGGCGCGGTTGGGTGGAAGGTCGGTGAGGAGATGAATGACCGGCGAAACACTCGTCACCGTGTAGGTGATCGTGCCCGTGAACGGATTCAACGGCGCATCGGCGCCAAATAAGAAAACGCTATTGCCCATTTGGACGCCTTCCATGCGGTTGTCGGTCGAGAAAACGGGCGCCGTGACCACCATGTTGGCGGTTGAGGCGGGGGCGGATTGGAGGGCGGTAACGCAGGTGATGTTGGTCGCCTTGAGGGCGTTCTGGGTTGAAATGCGATAGACGATGTCGCTGCCGTCATCGGGAACGTTCACAGCGACGTTGGAACTGAGGAGGCTCGAGCGCGAGAACGTCTGGCCGAACAATTTGCTGGAACCGAAGGCGGCCACCCAGGAATTCGACGTGGAGAGCGTAGGGCTGTTCTGGAAATGCCAGCGCAGTTGTTTGAGGTCGTTGGTGCTCTTGGTGACGGCGCGATCATGGACCACGATGTAGTCGGGGCGTTGATAGACCACCTGGCGGATGAGCACCTTGGCCGTGCCGATTCCGGGCGTGAAATTCAATCCGTAGGAAGCCGCGTAATCGCCGTTGGCATAGACGTAGTTGTTGGTGGGTTCGTAGTTGAGGATGCGGCAACCGGGGGTGCCAAACCACGAACCCTGGTTGTAACGATAGACCTGGGTGCCGACGCCATTGTCATCGATAACCGTCAGGTTGCCGAAGGAGCTTTGCGTGCTGGGAAGTTGATTTTCACCGATCTCGTTGGCGTTGACGAGGAGACCGTCGGCGCCGCGCTGGATTTCCAGCTGGCCCTGGCAATCCTGTTGATGGTCGGTTTCGAGGAGATTGCCCAATTGGAACGCGACCCAGGTGGAGTTGTAGCTCCAATCGTTTCGGGCGATGAGCAATCCGGTGCCCGGGTTCAAGTATTGGAGGGGCGCCGAAGCCCAAAACGCAGCGGGAGCACTGGGGTCGCGATAGAGCAGGTCCTGCAGGTCCTGCGACTGGTCGTCGGGATAATTTTGGATGATATAGTTGGCATTGCTGCGGGCCGTGGCGTTGGTTGTGGCGGCGGCCATGATGTAGAGCAGGTCTTTGCCGACGAAGGGCGCGGGATAGGTGTACCAATCGCCGCCGTCGTAGATGAGGTCCTGGCTGGGTTGCGCGCTGATGAGACTGTTGATGACCTGGCAGGCCCAGGTGCGTTCGGGCGCGATGTTGGCGAGTCCGGCCGTCTCCAAAGCGAGTCCGGACAAGACGAGGTTGCGGGCGGCTTGCTGGCCGTAATTCCATCCTTCAGCCCAGAAGCCGCCGTTGAGGCTGGTGGAGAGGTTGGTGATCACCGGCAGGACGTTCGCCGAGCGATAGGCCAGCGCTTCATTGATCAACCGCGTGCCGTTGGTGTTGCGCCCGCCGCCGAGCGCCAGGGCGGTGAGGACCTTGCTGACATAATTGCCCTCGGCATAATTGCTGGCAGGATCGTCCACCCGGTAAACCGTGGTCTTCGAAGCATCCGACCAGCGCGCGAGCAGGTTCGCCACCTGGTCTTTGAGCGTCGGCGTGAAGCCGGGATAACCGTACAGCCAGTCGAATCCCATCGAGGTGAATTTGCCGAGGTAACGCGACGGAAAACCATCGTCGATCATGATGGAATTCAATCCGCCATCGCCGGCGCTGGATTGTTGAAACGCCAGGGTCGAGTAGTTCGTGGCATGAACACCGTAAACATATTCGACATAAACGGCTTCATTGGTGGTCGGTGCGGTGGAGAGGGTAACGGTGTTGCCGGATAATGTGGCAGGGGTGCTCAAGGCATCCAGGCTCGAGGCGACGGTGACGTAATAGGTTGCGCCGGGGGCCGGCAGATGGCCGGCACCTGACCAGTCAATCACGTAATTAGGCAAATCGCTGTTATGCCGCCAGTCCGTCCCTTCCACGTAGTCCGCGGGGCCATTGGACGAATTGCTGACATGGATATAGGTCAGGTAGCTCTCCACGAAGTCCGTCTTGTTCGTCGTGGTGTCACGGGTCACCTGAATGACCGAGATGGGCGCTTTAAAAACGGTGAGGGAGGACGCGACGATATTGGTATTGGGGAGGGTGAATACCTTGGTCGAGCCATTGCCGCGCGCAATATATTGCTGGCCGTACTCGCCGAATTTTTGGAAATCCTGTATGGCGGACCGCATCAAAGCGAGGGCTTTATCGGCATATTTGGCCGCCGTGACCGGATCCTTGAATTGCAGGGCCTTGTAACCCAGTGCGTAATCGCCGATCCAGGCCAGCTCATCACCTTGATAGGCTCCGCCGGATTCGATCACCTCGTTAAGCTGGCCATCCAGCCGTGACTTGAAACTTTGCCATTGGGCGGTGTTGTTCGTCGCCTTCTGGCGCAAACCGGCCAGGACGGCCGGGGTCAGCAAGATCCGGGCAGGAGTTTCCATCTGAATCGTGCCGGTATTGGTGTGAGAACCGCTCGCATCGGTAACCACCGAAGTAACGGTGTAAATTCCATCAAACGGGTAAGTGTGACTGGGGTTATTGGAAGTGGACGCCGTGCCGTCGCCAAAATTCCACGCATAGGAAAGTCCATTGGTGGCGGGGAGGAAAGTGAGCGGAACGCCAGCGGAGACGTTGAATGCCTGGGGCTGCTGCAATCGGTAAAATCGTTGCGGCGAGTTGAGCAGATTGCCCGTAAGCGAGCCGTCGTCCGACCAGGCGGAGCTATTGAAAACCGAGAACAGGACGGGCGGGAGGTTGGACCAGCCCAGCAAATTGCTGCTGACCTGGATTTGTTGCAGCTGGCCGGGAGTGCTGTTCCAATGGAGATTCAGCTGCTTTCCGTCCGCAGAAAAAGACGCATTGAGCTTTCCAATATCCGGTGCGGCAAAAATGCTTAAGGTGAAGAGAGGCAAACCCAAACCGATGAGACCCAGACGATACATCATAAACAACCCTATGTTACAAACTACCCTGCGCTCCTTGTTACGAGGGGAGCTATAGCAGAAACAGAGCCAGGGAATTTGCCTTTGAAACGCGGCCTGGCTGTCCAACATTCCTGAGAATTTGGACACGCCGTTCGCGGATTTGACAACGAGCCGCCGGGAAAAAAATGTAAACGGGTCGGCCCCCGGTATCGCAGTTTTGATATTTGCGGGCAGATCGGTCGGCCCGAAAGCAAAGCAATAATGAAGTCTGAAGGTAAAAGTTCGTTTTTGGTATGGGGTGAACACCCCATTGGTTACCCATCAAAACAATGCGACGTTGGTTCCTCGTACTCTCGGCCGGGATAACCAATGATCGCCAACGAAAAACTGGTAACGCTCATCCGCCTGCGGGATCTGCTGTATTTTGGGGTGCGGCCAACCTTGCGGGAATGCGGGTTTTCGACCGAAATCGTTCAAGGGCTGGTCAAAGAACAGCTGGTCACGCTAAGCGACCATAAGTTTGGCGCCGATCCCAACCGATGTGTCATTGAAGAAATCCTGCCGGCCGGGCATGCCTTTATCTCGCAGCAACACGCGCTCCGTGACCGCCACAACTTCAGCGAATTGAACTACACCAAAGCTGGTTGATCCTCCTTCGCCAAAGGCTATGGCGGACAAAAGGGGTTGCCGGCTATGGTAAAGCAAACGTAAACAGGTCAATTCTTGGCAAAATAGGTGCGGTGCGACCCCAACTTTCCTGTCACAGTTTCCTTCGCCAAGCCACTACATAGGTGAGTATGAAAACGAATCTTGCCCTGGAACCGGAAATCCTGTGTGACACCTCCCTGATTGAGTTGAGCCTGACTGGCGACCGTGATGCCTTTGGCCAGATCGTAGCGCGTTATCAATCGCCCATCTGCGCCCTGGCGTACAGCGCCTGCGGCAATATCGCGCGCAGCGAAGATCTCGCGCAGGAGACCTTTATCACCGCCTGGCGCAAACTTGGCAGCCTGCAAGAACCGGCCCGATTCAAGGCCTGGCTGTACGGCATCGCCCGCAACCTCATCAACAACACCTTTCGCCAACACCAGCGCAATCCCGTCGCCGGCGCCGAATCGTTGGAGAACACCGCGGAACCGGCGTCACCCGCCGATGAACCGGACGCCGAAGCCATCAGCAAGGAGGAAGCAACCATCCTTTGGCACGTCCTCTCGGGGCTGCCGGAGATTTACCGCGAACCCATGGTGCTCTTCTATCGGCAGAATGAATCCATCCCGCAGGTGGCGGGGGTCCTGGCGATTTCCGAGGAAGCCGTGCGGCAGCGCCTCTCGCGCGGACGCGCGCTGCTGAACGAACGCGTGGCGAAGGTGGTTCAAAACGGCCTGCGCCGCACGGGACCGACGGACACTTTTGCGGCGGCGGTGATCGCGTCGTTGCCCGCGCTGGCGGCGGCCACCACCACCAAAGGCGCCGTGATTGGCATGGCCACAACCAAAGGCGCCACCGGCCAGGCCGGCGGCTTGATTGGTTTTCTGAAAAGCATTGGCTTCTTTTTGGGCCTGGTGGCCATCCCGGCCACGTTGGGCTCTTACCTCGGACATAAGCTCAGCCAGGACGCAGCGGGTCTTCCCCAGCAACGCAAATCGACGGCGAAATTCTGGCGCATCTTCGGCGGTGGCCTGGTTCTTTTTCTCTTTCTGCCGTTGCTCCTGACCTTTGGGGTCGCCGGCTTTTTGCACGATGAGGTCCGCGCCGGATTTCTTTCGGTCATGACCCTCTGGCTGGGGCTGGCCTACCCATTCGTGCTGGGATCGCTCGTATTTTGGGCCTGGCAACGGCGCCGCAAACCGTCCATGGCCGGCCCGGGACCCTGCCCCGCCGCTGGCCGGGGTGCGGCCGCTCCGAAGCCGATGGAAGTTCCCATGGACATCCCGACGCACATTCCAATGGAGACCATGCGTTCCGGCACCACCAAAAAGATTTCCTGGCGGCCGGTTTGGTTGCTGACGCTTGCCGCAACCGCCCTTCTGGTCTTTTGTTATCTCGATATGGGCCACAACACCGTACGGCCGTCGCCGGAGGAACTCCGGGCCATCATCAATCAAAGCACGCCCGCTGAACTGCAGGCGAGCATCCAGGTGTCCCATTACCGATCCATTTGGGGAGAGTCACCTGAAACGTATCGTTCATTCTCCATTGAAGTCCGCAAGGCTGGAAAGGCGACTCGTTATTTTGCCATGGTGGATGAGGCCACGGTGGCATTGCTGGCCCAAAAAGGAATCGCCTGTCCGACGTACATTGAAGGCCGCGATTTTGAAGTTCTCGGCGCCCCGGGCCGGTACCTGCCCTTCCTGGCCGCGTTTGTCCTGGCCATCGGCGGCATCTTTGTGCTCAAACGCTGCCGTACCGCGCAAACAAATCGGTTGCCGGTATTGCGACATTGATGCTTTGTAACCGGGTCAAAATAGAGGGAAACGGTTCGATCCCTGCCTGCCCCCGGAAGGCGCGCGGCTGAAAAAAAGAAAGGCCGGATTTCTCCGGCCTTCCCCATTTTTTCAGGCTACGCTTACAGCTCAGCCTCTGATTGATTCGACTCTACGCTCAACCTTGAATCCGTCGAGAAAAAGTTATTAACATTACCGCCAGGTCAATGCATAGCCCAGTGATTGCGAGCTCTGATTGAGTCGCTCCAGGTATTGGCTGACCCGCTCCGGGGCGACCGAATCGGCCAGCGACTGATATTCGTATTCCATCACGAGCTTGTTGCGAGCGCACCGGCAATCTCTTCGGAAGGTAAAGGCAGGATCAAAAACAGCCTTCTTGTCCGCATCGGCGGGCCAGGCTTCCGGCAGGGTCACTTCCGTGCGCAGGATCTGGTGCTGCGGAAAATTGATTCCCAGGGGCAGCAGGCGATCTTTGTCCACGGGCTTTTTCAGCAGGGCGGCGATGGCGGACGGGTAAAAGTCGCAGCGATATTTCCCATCCTTGCCCGGCCGGGTCCACACTTTATCCATCGAATAAAATTCGGTGGTTTGAACCCGGTTTTGCTGCTCGTCATCCTCCAGGGCAATGGGCGACGACCTTTTGGTTCCCGGGTAAAGCCTGGAATAGTAATCCGTGTAGTTCTTTTCGATGTCGCTGCGTTTCGTGGCGGCAAAAAATTCCCGCAAACTGTCGGCGTCGCGGCCTTCCGCGAGGGTGATAACCTTCAGTTCGGCCGGTTCCGCTTTTCCCCGCAGCTGAAAGTACTCGGTCGTGGTCGTCCGGGGCAAACCGGTCATCTGCGGGATCGCGGTCAGTCCTGTCGTTTTGGGAGAAATCACGAGGCCGCGTTCGTAAGCGGGCAGATAATGCGCCGCGAGCGGCCCACGCTGGTAATTCATGGTCGGATCGAGCCAGTACGTCTGGCCGTCGCATTGGACCATGGCGATGCAGTGGTCAAAGGCTCCCGCCGTAGGCTGCCAGTCCTCGATGGCGCGCTCCGAGGCGGCATTCACCAGGACGGGACAGGCTTCCATGCCCAACGCGCGGAGAATCGTGACGAACAACAGCGACTTGTCCTTGCAATCGCCAAAGCGGCGCGCAAATACCAGCGACGGGTCGGCGGGTTTCTCTGTGCTGGCCTCGATCTCAATCCCGAAATAGCGCACTTCGTCCTGGACGAACCGCAAGACCGTCAAAATTTGCTGTTCCCGTCCGGTGATCAGCTTCCATTCCGCGATTTTCCGGGACAGGTCGGGCGAGAAGGGTGAAGTGATCTGGAACAGCGCCGAGGCCCATTGATTCACTTCCGCCCAGGTTTTGAACTCGCTCAATTGCACCCACGGTTGGGGGTCGCACCACCCGGGCAGGGAGTCTTCGAGCGCCACGCCGGGCACCTGCCTCAAATCCCAGACGTATTCCACCGCCTCCTTCCCCGGGACCAACGCCGGTTGCACTGAGCAGCCATGCGCCCGGGCGTAGAGACGCCTCGAGCTGGGCCACACCACCCGCGTCAGCAATCGTTCGGCGGGTTGATCCATCTGCACCGGAATGGCGGAAGAAAAATGTCCGCCGAAAACCGGGTTCGCGCCCTTGAGCGAATAGGCGTAATCAATAATGTCGCCGACGCGAACATCGTCCAACACGAGAACGGCGGATTTTTGGCCGTTCAGAACGAACTGATCCAATTCCCGCTCCGGCTGCAGGATTTTGATGTTGTTGGTATCGAGACGATCCAAATACTGTGCGCCGCGCCAGAGGCGCGCCCAATGCAACGTCAAGGATTGGTAACCCGGATTGAAATCGACCGTCAGGGTTGCGCCTTTTTGAACACCGCCCGGCGTGAGGATCTGCCGGATGGAGTGGAAAAAAGTCTCGTTTTGCAGGGCATTGATTTGCCGTTCCAGCAGCAGCCAATGCTGGTCGATGCCGGCATCGAGGAGGTTGGTCCGGGATTGCCGATTGAACAATTGGGGCTTCACCCAGCTGCCCGGCGGCGCAACTGTGGCGGTGGAATTTTCGGATGCATTTCCCTGCATCGCCATCGCCAGAACACCTGCGCAGCAGACCCGTCGAAGCACAGAAAGGCGAAACGGGATCGCGAAGCGTTGAAACCTGGTTCCGCAGTTTGCCATAGACTCTAACCTTCAGCCTTCAGCCTTTGGAGCACCCCGGCCGGCATGAGGGCGATACTGCGCTGGCGGGCGCCGGGTGGCAAGTGGCAAGTCACTGGCGATTTTCGGTTGAAAAAAAGTTTTTGCAGGGTTCGCGCATTTCGCGGTTCCAATCCTTCATTTTTTGGGCTGCCCCTGCAGCTCAGCCGCCGATGGATTCAACTCCGCGCCCAACGTTGCGCGCCCGCCCGGAAAAAGTCATCCGCCATTCGGGCAGATCGAAGGTGGCAGACCCTTAGCGCGACGCGAGGATGCGGTCGGAGATCATGATCTTCTGCCAGATCTTGCGGGAAAGGCCGTTGGTCAGGTTCTCGACTTCATTCACGGCGGACAAAGTCACGGGATCGCTGAACTTCTGGACATAGAGGGCGGCGATTTTGCTGATCAGCGCGAGCTGGTCGCTGCAGTAATCCAGGTAGCGGATCAATTCCGCCGGACTCAGGGTGCGCTTGATCCCGTCGCCGCCGGCCGGGCGCGCGCCGGTGACCCGTTCGGGATCCTTGGTGAGCTGGTGCATGTCAATGATGTGCGCAATGGAGCGCAGGACATGGATTGCCTCCATGGCGCGGCGGCGTTTCAGCCGGGTTTCCAGTGTGATAAAAAAGAAAATGGCGATCCCGAGAAACACCACCTCGTTGATGGCCGCATCCGCACCTTGCAGGAACTCGGCGATGCTCGTGAAGGTGGCCTGGACCTTCACGTTCAGGATGACTTCAAGGACGATGATGACCACGGCCACAATGCCGATTCCGGCAAAGGCCCGCAGCGGCAGATGCGGCTTGGACAGCCATTGGGAAAGCGCCGCCGCCTGTTCGCTCACCGACAAAAGCTCGCCCGCCACCTTGCTCAGGCCGGAATCGGGGAAGCGTTCGGCAATGTGGTCGCGCGAAGTGCGGCAGGTTTCGACAATCTTTTCCGGGTCCAGGTTGCGATACATGGCGTCAGAGGCGGCAATTCTGCGCCCAGCCTGTGCAGGCGTCAAGCGGCACCGGGGCAACCCGCTTCACTTCGTTTCGCCGCGGCATGTTGACCTGGCAGGCACGTGGCGGATGACAAGTGATGAAAAGGCCGGCGCTGGCCTGTTTCCATTGGAGATTCCGAGTGCGCTCTTACGCCTTTCGTTCCCAGCGAAATTTGCGGTCAGCCTCCGCAATGGGAAGGTCGTTGATGCTGGCGTAGCGGGATTTCATGTAACCGAGCTCGTCAAACTCCCAGTTCTCGTTGCCATAGGCGCGATACCATTGGCCGGAATCGTCGTGAAACTCATACTCGAAACGCACGGCAATGCGGCTGCCGGTGAAGCTCCAGAGCTCCTTCCTCAAACGATAGTCCAGCTCGCGATTCCATTTACGGCGCAGAAACTCGACGACCTGCGCGCGGCCATGCACGAACTCGGAACGGTTGCGCCATTGCGTGTCCTCGGTGTAGGCGAGCGAGACGCGTTCGGGGTTGCGGCTGTTCCAGGCGTCCTCGGCGGCCTGAACTTTCTGGCGCGCGGTTTCTTCGGTGAACGGCGGCAATGGGGGGCGTGGGCTCATGATTTTATTTTTAACCGGGCTTCCACTTCGGCAATGCGTTGCTTCAATGGCTCAACCAGCGCTTCAATCTCCGCCACCGTGTAGCGCGGCGTGATGTATTTGGGGCAGTTCCAATCGAATGAAACCACGCTAATGAAGAACACGCGCTCGACCAGGTCCCGCACGTCCGGCGTGGCGAATTTTGCGACCAGTTCGGGATGTTGCCGCGCGTCCTCGACCCGCGCGTGGCCGAGGATTTTCAGCCGGGTACGCTGCGGATAATCCATCAGGAACAGGCACACGCGGTCGTTCGCGGCGACGTTGCCGGTGGAAAGCATCTGGCGGTTGCCTTTGTAATCGGCATACGCCAGCGTCGTCGGGTTGACGACCTGGAGAAAGCCCGGCTTGCCGCCGCGATGCTGCAGGTAAGGCCAGCCCGATTCGCTCACCGTCGCCAGATAGAAACTGTCGCGCGACCGGATGAATTGAATTTCATCATCCGTAAGGGGGTCGGGCCTTGCGCCGCCGGGCATCCGCAGGGAATGTCCGTAGTAACGCTCCTGCTCCTTCGCGACGGAAGGAGTCACCAGCAGATCGAGAAATTTTTCGGCCATAACGTTTTGGGTTTGGCGGTTTACGGCTGCGGGAGACAAACCTCCTTCGCAACCAGGCCCAGTTTGCCACAACATCGGCGTCTGCCAACCGCCGCCAAGATAATGCCGAATGCGCTCAAGTCCAGGTGCGCCGGCCAGTCCATGAGAATGTCCGCCACCCAATAGTCGCCATCGGGTTAAATGCGCTTTCGCGGGTCAGGTCCTGGCCCCGACCGGGGATTTGATATCGGGTTTGAGCAAGGAACGCAGTTTCAGGCGGACCGGGTTTTCATAGTATTTGAAGCAAAGGATCGATGCCGTGATGATTCCGCCGAACACAACGGCCGCGATCAGAATATTCCCGGGAAACGAAAGAACGATTCCTTTTCGGTTCAGTAAAACCTTGAGATAGCGGAGAACCGGATCGTGCAGGAGATAAAGGGAGTAGCTGGCGTGACCGAGCAAAACGAGCGGCGGGAGTGCCAGGAAACGGCCCATGCGCCCGGCGGCGTTGGCGCATCCCAGAATGACCAGCAGGGCGCCGGGAGCGTAGTAGAGTTGGGCAAAGCGGCAGGGTCGCGACAGGTTCGCCATCACCGCTACGACCAGGAACACTCCCCCCACCACCAGCAATCCGGACCCGGCGCGCGACAGATTTACCCTTCGGGTCAACTGAAATCCGGCAATCCCCAGGAGAAACTCCGGCAAATATTCGTACGCCAACCAGTGGCCACCCGGGAAAAGCGCAATGAGAGTCAGTATCCCGGCGGTGGTTCCCAGCAGCAGGATGACGCTGACAGTCAACGGCCTTTTCTTTCCGTTCAACGCCAGGAAGAAAACCGGGGTCAAAAGGTAGAACAACACCTCGCAACTAAGCGTCCAGGCTGCCTTGACCGGTTGCGCTCCCGCGGCATGGCCGGGCCATAACATGTCGGTCAGGGTCAACTGCCAGGGAAAATCCGAAACCGACACCCGCGCGGTGTTGCTGTTCAAACCCAAGGGCAGGGCAAATAGAAACATCAGCCAATGCAGCGGATAAATCCGCGCAAAACGGCTCCAGTAAAATTCGCGGGCGTTCCCGCCAAACCGCCCGCTCCAGTCCCGGTCCCCGTAAGTGTAAGACATGATGAAACCGCTCAGGACAAAGAAGATAATCACGCCAGCCCGGCCGGTGCAGTTGCCCGGGACTCCCATCCATTCCAGCCCGGGAAGCATCGGGAGATGTTCCCACACCACCAGGGCGGCGGCGAAAAAACGGATCGAGGTTAACGCGTAAATCTCTTTGGCTCCCAACTGCATGAGTCCCATAGTAATGCGGACAAGGAGCCAGCGCATCAAGCGCAATCTGGGCCCGATTGCCGGAGCCGCGCCCAAATTCCCGCACCTTCCGTATCTTTTGCAGGGCGAAGTAACAATCCGGCCCGGGGATTCGTCTGGGAGAGCATGAAAGGATTTTGTGCTGTTGCCGTCCGGATTTCATGCCTGTTGTTGTCATGGTCGGCCGGAAACGTCTGCGCGGGGAATTATGATCCGCTGGCGGTGGACCCGGCGCTCCATCCGGTGCACGTGGACCTGACCGTTCATGACGCCTCGCGGAACCGCGACATTCCCATCCGCGTTTATCTGCCCACAAACACCGCGCCGAAGCCGGTGGTTTTGTTCAGTCACGGCCTGGGCGGCACGCGCGAAGGCAGCGTTTTCATGGGCGAACACTGGGCGGCGCGTGGTTACGTGGCGGTGTTTCTCCAGCATCCGGGAAGCGACGATTCGGTGTGGCAGGACAAGCCAAAAGAGCAGCGGATGCGGGCGATGCAGCAGGCAGCTTCGCTGGACAATTTCCTGTTGCGCGTGCGCGACGTTCCCGCCGTGTTGAACCAGCTCGAAATCTGGAGCACCATCAAGACCAGCCAACTCGTCGGCCGGCTGGACTTGAAAAAGATCGGAATGTCCGGCCATTCGTTTGGTGCGATCACAACCGAAGCAGTGAGTGGCGAATCCTTGCCGCTGGACGGCCAAACCTTCACCGACCCGCGCATCCGGGCGGCTATTGCGTTCAGTCCCGGCAGCCCGAAAACCGCCAGCGCTGCAAACGCCTTTGGCTCGGTGAAGATTCCCTGGCTGCTGATGACGGGCACCAGGGACGTCGCACCCATTGGCGACCAGGATGTGGCGTCACGCCTGGCCGTGTATCCGGCGCTCCACGGCGCACCGAAGTATGAGGTGGTGCTGAACAATGCCGAGCATTCCGTCTTCACCGACCGGGCGTTGCCGGGCGACCACGAGCCGCGGAATCCGAACCATCATCGCGTGATCCTCGCGCTGTCCACGGCATTTTGGGATGCATATCTGCGCGGCAATGCCGGTGCGCTGGCGTGGCTGAACGGCCCGGGTCCGCGTTCGGTCATGGAACCGGCTGACCATTGGCAGTTTTCCGCCCCTTGATGGCTGGCGGGCGGCGGCAGCATAAAAAATAATGTCCAATTTTCACCTCGGGCGGGGAATAATCAGCAGATGCCCGATGAGAACGACATGGACTTGATGCGGGAATACGCTGACGGCGCTTCAGAACCGGCCTTTGCGGAGCTGGTTCACCGGCACATCAACCTGGTTTATTCCGTTGCCCTGCGCTACGCCGGCAATTCTCAGGACGCGCAGGACGTGGCGCAGGCGGTTTTCATCATTCTTGCCAAAAAGGCCGCAGGTCTTCGGCGAAGAACCACTCTCATCGGCTGGCTGTATGAGACCACACGCTTCACCGCCGCCCGTTTTTTGCGGACCCGGGCCCGGCAACAAGCCCGCGAACAGGAGGCTTACATGCAATCCACCCTGAACGATCCGGATGCCGGCAACGTCTGGCGGCAGCTCGCGCCGTTGTTGGAGGAAGCGATGACGCGGCTCAACGAAAAAGAGCGCACGCTCCTGGCATTGCGTTTTTTTGAAAACAAGAGCGCAGCGGAAACCGCCGCCCTGCTGGGGATCCGGGAATGGGCCGCGCACAAGCGCGCGGCGCGGGCGGTGGAAAAACTGCGGCAGTTCTTCAACCAACGCGGGGTTGTGGTTCCGGCCGCGGTTCTGACCGCTTCCATCTCCGCGAAATCGGTTCAAGCCGCGCCGGCCCTGTTGGCACAAACTGCCACCGCCGCTGCGATTACCAAGGGCGCCGCGGCCAGCGGTTCAACTTTAACCCTCATCCAAGGAGCATTGAAAATTATGGCCTGGACAAAAGTGAAAGTCGGCGTGGTCAGCGCCGTGGTGGTCGCCAGCCTGGTGGTCCCGCTCGTGGTTCAATCCCGGGCCCGGGCCGGGCTGCGCGCAGATGACGAATCCTGGCGCCGGCAGGGGGAGCAACTGGCCCAATTGCAGGCGGAGCATGACCGGCTTTCGAATCTCGCCGCGAACAGCTCGCTTTCCCAAAAGCAACTGGACGATTTGCAGAAGCTGCGCAGCGAAGTCGGCCCGCTCCGGCAGCAAGCGGATGCGGTGATGCAATTGCGGGAAGAAAACCGCCGGCTCAAGACCAAAACGGGACAGGACAAGCCGAAAACCCCCTTGCAGCTAAAGGAACAGGCCGTCGCCAGGATGAGTTACGGGAAAAATTGGGCCATCGGCTTCTATCAATATGCCGAGAAGCACCAGGGACAATTTCCAACCAATTTTGAGCAGGCGGCGGACTTCGTGCCTGATAAGGTCAAAAACCAGTCTGATGTGACGACCGATCAGTTTGAAATAGTTTTCCAGGGTTCGCCCTCGTCACTGGAGAAACCGCAGGACATCATTTTGATCCGCGAAAAGGACGCGTGGAATGCCGGGGAAGGCTCGCATCCGCCCGGACAGTGGTCGAAGATTTATACTTTCGCCGACGGCCACAGTGAAATTCATCAGGAGCCGGACAACAACTTCGACGCTTACGAACAGCAACACACGATGACACCACCCGCCAACCCTCAATGACCTGGCCAGGAACCACATGAACCGATTCAAAATTGCCATCATCGGCGCGATCGCGGCGGTCAGTGTTACGATTTCCGTGGCGATTCAACACCACGCCGGGATCCAGTTGCGCGAACGGAATGAATGGTTGCGACAGCGGGCGGAGGAATTGGCGCAATTATCGGCCGAGAACGAGCGTCTCTCCCGGCTCGTCAGCCGGATGAACACTTCCCAACCGCTCTCGCAGGAACAACTCATGGAACTGCTCCGGCTGCGCAATGAAGTCGGCCGGCTGCGCCGGAGCGGGACGGAGAAGGTCCGGCTTGAGGCGACCAACGCCGGGCTTCGTGCGGTTGAGTCCCAGGCGGAGCAACAACTGGCCGAAGCCCAGGCGGCGCCGAATTATTGGCCCAAAAACCAACTGTCGTACGCCGGCTACGCCGACCCGGAATCCGCCCTGAAAAGCCTCCTCGCGGCCATGAACAGCGGGAACATGGATTCCTGGCGGGCGAGCTGCACGCCCGAGGCCATAACCAACCTGGAAAAGGAATGGAAACAGCACGGACTGTCCCCGGCACAGCAGGAAGCGGAAATCAAGGCGATGGCGGACATGTTGATTTCCCCGTCCGCCGGGTTCCACATTCTCGATCAGCAGCTGACTTCCCCCGATCAAGCGGTCATCAATCTCTCTTTTGATGGCGAAGGCAGGACCCGGAAATTCGTGCTGAAAAAGGTGGGCAACGAGTGGAAGTTTCACGATCTGATCCTGGCCGGGCAGGCCGGCATCACCGGCGCGGGCGATCTTCCTGATTCCCAATGATGGAGCCGCCGGGCGCCAAACACATTCCGGATCAGCCATTCCACTTGACAGCCTGAACCCGAATATGGATACTGAACCTTATGGTTGAGTGTTCAACTGATTCGTTGGACGCCGCGTTTGCGGCCCTGGGGGATGCCACCCGGCGGGCGATGCTGGAACGGTTGTCCCGCGGCGAGGCGTCGGTCAGCGAGCTGGCTGCGCCCTTCCCGGTTTCCCTGACCGCCATCCAGAAGCATCTGCGCGTGCTCGAACGCGCAGGCCTGATCGCCCACGAAAAGCGAGGCCGGGTCCGGCACGTGCGGCTGATCCAGCCCCGCGGCCGGAAATGCGCCGGGACGCATCGTCTGAATTTCCTGCCCTGGCGCGAAGTAAAGGACTGGATAACCCAATTCGAATCGCTCTGGGACAACCATCTGCAACGGCTCAAACAACAGGTCGAATCCGATCTATGAAAATCATCAAACGGGAAATTGTCATCGACGCCCCTGTTTCCAAAGTCTGGGAACACATCACCGACCCGCAAAAGATTGCCGGTTGGCTCATGCCCAACGATTTTGAGGCGACGGTCGGGAAGAAATTCATGCTGGATTGCCAGCAGCAGGGCAAAGTTTCGTGCACCGTGAAGGAAGTCGTTCCGCAGCAAAAGTTGGTTTATAGTTTTCAATCCAAAGTCACCCAAGTTGAAACGCTGGTCACCATCACGCTGGCGAAAGAAGGCAAGGGAACGCGGCTGACGCTGCTTCATTCCGGTTGGGACGCATTGCCGCCCGGCGAGCAGGGGGTGGCGGACAATTACGGCGGCGGCTGGGGTGCCGGGTTGGAGAAATTGCGGGAACAAATTGAAACCGCGAAAACCAACTGATTTCGGGACAGAAATGTTTTTGCGGGAATAAACCCGCCCCGGGCGCGGTATAAACAATATGGACCGGATGCGGGTGCAGAATTTCTGGCGGTGCCTGGATCCCGGTCGGGGAAGTTGGGGGGGGAACAAAGAGAACCCTGAAACCAGATTAAAGGAGGTACTTATGAAATTGCAGAACAAAGTTTGTGTCGTCACTGGCGGCAACAGCGGCATCGGCGTTGCCATCGCAAATGAATTTGCCCGTGAAGGGGCGAAGGTTGTCATTTTTGGGCGGGACCAGAAAACGATCAATAAAGCCACCAGAGAGATTGGCCGCGACACGGTTTCGGTCTGCGGCAATGTGAAAAATCTCAAGGACATTGACCGGCTCTACGAGGTCGCCAGCCAGAAGTTCGGTAAGATCGACGTTGTGGTTGCCAACGCGGGCGTTGCCAAGTTTGCCCCCATTGAGCAAGTGACCGAGGAACTTTACGACGACGTATGCGACATCAATCTGAAGGGCGCATTTTTCACGGTGCAAAAGGCGCTGCCGCACCTTCGCGATGGCGCATCGGTCATCCTGATGTCCAGCGCCGGTTCGACGACGCGCGGCTTCCCGCTGACGTCGGTTTATAATATCACCAAATCCGCGCTTTGCTCGCTGGCGCGCACATTATCGGCAGAATTATTGCCACGCCGCATCCGGGTCAACGCGCTGACGCCGGGTGCCGCCGAAACGCCGATTCTGGCCCGTGACATTGGCGGGCCGCCCGAGGTGCGCGACCAGCTTGCGGCGGGCATGGTTCAACTGACGCCGCTGAAACGGCGCGCCAGGCCGGAGGAAATCGCCAAAGGAGCGTTGTTCCTGGCGTGTGATGCTTCGGCCTTTTGCGTCGGCTCGAATCTGGTGATGGATGGCGGGCTGGGACAGCTCTGAAGAGAAGCAACCGGGACCGTTTTTCAAAGAATGATTATAAGTTCAGAGGAAGTTGTTCAACGATTTTACCCCGCGTGAAAGCCTTCGTCGAGAATATGCTCGGTTTTTGCGAAACCGGGCCGGCCTATGCCAAATTGAAAGGTGCGACCACAATGGGGTGATGATAAATATCCACTCAAACCAAATAAACCACCAAACAGCATTATGCTCAAAATCAAAACGGTTCACGGAACCGAAGATCGCAAGGTCGTTTCACAAAAAGAATGGCTCGCCGCCCGCAAAAAACTTCTGGTGAAAGAAAAGAAGTTCTCGAAGCTGCGCGACGAACTGAATCGGCAACGCCGCAAGCTGCCCTGGGTCAGGGTCGAGAAGGAATACGTCTTCGACGGCCCGACGGGAAAGCTGACGCTGGCCGATTTGTTCTGCGGCCAGAGCCAGCTCATCGTTTATCACTTCATGTTCGGGCCGGGCTGGAGGGAGGGTTGCCCGCATTGCTCGTTCTGGGCGGATCATTACGACAGCGTGCAATATCATCTCGGCCAGCGCGACACGGCATTCGCGGTTGTTTCGCGCGCGCCATTGAAAGAAATCGCTCCGTTCAAAAAGCGCATGGGCTGGCGATTTCCCTGGCTGTCCTCGAACAAAACCGATTTCAATTTTGACTTCAACGTCTCGTTCACACCGCAACAAATCAAGAGCGGCAAGGCGATTTACAATTTTGCGCCGCTGGGAATGGACATCGACGAGCGTGAAGGCGTCAGTGCGTTCTATCGGGACCAGCAGGGCGACATCTATCGCACCTACTCTTCCTACGCGCGCGGCATTGACCTGATGAACACGACCTACAATTTCCTCGACCTGACCGCGAAAGGCCGCGACGAGAATCCTGATGCCCCGCAGGATTGGGTGCGTTGTCACGACCAATACCAAGGGGCGTCACAAAACCGCTGCTGCTCCTGAATAACTCAAAACCGCAATGAAAAACTATCAATGCCGGGTTGAAATCGCCGCGTCGGTGGCAAAAGTGTTCGGCGCCATCACCACCGAGAAAGGGCTGAAGGGGTGGTGGACGACTACTTGTGAAGCTGGAACCGGCGCAGGTTCGCGGGCGACCTTCCGCTTCGGGAAAACCCACAACGTCATGCGCGTGGAGAAGTTGTCCCCCGAGCGGGAGCTGGTCTGGCAATGCCTGGAGCAGCATCACGAATCCGCCGAACTCAAACGGAAGGATGAGTGGGCGGGCACCCGGCTGAGTTTCCGGCTGGAGGCCGTTTCGCCGGCTTCGACGGTGCTTCACTTCGAGCACGAAGGATTGAATCCGCAGCTGGAATGTTACGCGATCTGCGAACGCGGCTGGGACCACTTTCTCAAGCACAGCCTGAAGCGCTATGTGGAAACGGGGCGGGGCGAGCCTTTCGCGGAAGCAGCAGCCGATTGACCTATTCCTTCTCCCGTTTCACCAGCGTGCGTTCAATGCGGCGATCGGGGACGAGCCACATGAACGCGACGAACACGTACAGGGCATTGGAAATCCACGGGCTGACGAACGCGAGCGGAATGGCGCTGAAATAGAGCGCGGGCGAGAGCTTTCCTTTCCAATCCTTCCCGATCGCCGCGGCGAGCAGGGAATCGGGTCCCTGTTGGCTGATGATGGTGCGCTGCAGGATGTAGTACGCGATGGCCGCCATCAGCAGCACGAAGCCATAGACGGCGGTAGGGATTGGAGCCGGATGGTTTTCACCCACCCAGGCGGTGGTAAACGGGAAAAGCGACAGCCAGAACAGCAGGTGCAGGTTCGCCCAGAGGATGCCACCGGTGACATGTTTGGTGGTATGGAGCATGTGGTGATGGTTGTTCCAGTAAATGCCGAGATAAATGAAACTCAATACGTAGCTCAGGAACACCGGCAGCAGGTCTTTCAGGTCGGCCAGTTCGACCGAGTCCGGCTTCGGTTTCAACTCCAGCACCATGATGGTAATGATGATGGCGATGACGCCGTCACTGAACGCTTCCAGCCGGTTCTTTTCCATGCGCCCAGCCTAGCAAAACCCGCGGCGGTTGTCTCCTGCGCGGTGACTCCTGCTCCATCACCCGGCTCAGGCATGCTCTAGCGGACGGGATTGGCAGTTTTCATAATCAAACTGGCAACAAATTCGTTTCGCATTCTTGTGAAAGACGGTCAGCAATGGTAAACTCTTTAGACATATTGAATTGAACCCGCCAAATCAAATCTGTTTCCAATGAACCTCAACCGAATCTGCTTTTTCACCGTTACCTTGACCGCTCTCGCCATTGGCGGAGCCAATTCCGCCCGGGCCACGCTCCTGGCTTATGAAGGGTTCAATTACGGCAGCAGCATTTCCAATATCGTCGCCTTGTCCGCCGGACAGGGGGGTACCGGGGGAGACAGTTTTGGCTGGGCAGCGCCCTGGAACGGAAATAACAACAGCGGTTCCACCAACAGCGTCACAGGTTTGAGTTACACCGATCTGGCCGGCCATACGTTGCTGACGGATCCCGGCAGCCTGGTGGTCGGCTGCCCCGTGGGAACTCCCGGCAATTCTCAGCCGGGCCGGGCCCTGGCCATTGGCACCACCAGCGGAACCCAATACAGTGGCATGTCCAACGGGACCTATTGGGTCAGCTTCCTGATGCAATGGATCGGTCCGCCCACGGCCGGCAGCACCACGAATCTTTTTGTGCGCAAGGGAGATTTGACCTTTCGCCAGGGAACCACTTACACCCCGACCATCAGCGCCAACAGCGGCACCGCGACACTGACGGCGGGGAGTCCCGCGGCTCTCAACCGGTTGGGCACCCCTTATGATACCTGGACGACCTGGACCGGCGGTGATACCGCCAACGGCACCCAGGTTGCGGGTTTGCAGGCCAGCACCAACCTGGTGAGCACCTTTACCTTTGTCCTGATGCGCCTGGACGTGGACGGGAGTCTCGCGACACCGGACACCACCTATGTCTGGTTGAATTGGACGAATCTCACCGTCATGCCGGACATTTCCCAGGCCACTTTGACCAACACCGCGGCGAACCTGACCGGACTGAACGACATCCGGCTCGATGCGAACGGCGGCAATGCCACGGGAACAAACACCGTGCTGGCTTTCGACGAATTCCGCGTTGGCACCACCTTCGCCGATGTCACGCCGCTGGCCTTCGTCCCCCAGCCACCGTCCATCACTTCCCAACCCGCGGATGCGACCGTGACCGTCGGCGATCCCGCCACTTTCACCGTGAGCGCGAACAGCGCCTCGCCGCTCGGTTATCAATGGTATTTCAACCCGAGCACCCTGCTGTCGGGCCAGACCAATGCTTTACTGACTGTCGGCAACGCGCAAACGAATGACGCTGGCGGCTATTACGTAGTGGTGAGCAACAACAGCGGTTCGGTCACCAGCGTGGTCGCCAACCTGACCGTCCTTTTGCCGGCGCCACCCGCCATCACTGCCCAGCCTAATGATTGGACCAATGCGGTGGGGTTTGTCGCCACCTTCAACGTGGGTGCGACCGGTACGTCGCCGCTCCACTATCAATGGTATTTCAACTCGAACACCCTGCTGGCCAACCGGACCAATGCCTCGTTGAACTTCACCATCGGTTCGACCAATGACGCCGGCGGCTATTCCGTGATCGTCACCAACCGGTTCGGCTCGGTCACCAGCGTGGTCGCCAACCTGACCGTCATCCCGGGGAGTCCGGCCTTTTTGCCGGCATTTCCCGGTGCGGACGGCGCGGGCAAATACGCCACCGGCGGCCGGGGCGGGATCGTCTACCACGTGACCGTCCTGGATAAGAACTTCAATGACGCCCGGCCGGGCACGCTGCGTTACGGCGTGACCGACGCCAATTTTCCTGCGGGTGTGCCCCGGACCATTGTCTTTGACGTCGCCGGTGTGTTCTGGCTGGGCCTGCACGGGGCGGAAAGCAACTACGACAATGGCTGGAATGCCGGCCAATCCCGGATCAGTTTCTCCGGCAACACCACCATCGCCGGCCAGACGGCACCGGGCCCTGTTATTATCATGGGCGGAAACGCCCACTGCAGCAGTGGCAACACAATCGTTCGTAACGTAATGTTTGCCCCGGGTTACGGCATGCAGGGTTTTCATGAACCGCCCACTCCGCCCACTCCCGGCGATTTTCCCGATGCCTATGTTTACGACGCGGTGGACATCGAAAGCCAGAACGTCATATTGGATCATCTCACGGCCATTTACTGCACGGACGAGTCAATCTCCTGCAATGAACTGGCCAACAATCTCACCATCCAGTATTGCAACATCTCCCAGGGTCAAAATTACCCGCAGTTGGATGCCGAAGCGTCCACCACCACCTACGCCGGACATGCCCTGGCCCACTTATTGCAGGCGGGATCCAACGCCAAAATCAGCGTGCTGGACAACCTGTATGCCCATGAACGGGGCCGCCTGCCCCGGGTCGGCAGTGAAGTCGGGACGGGGGCGATCAACGATTTCCGCAACAACGTGTATTACAACTGGCTGGGCACGGGCGGCAGCGGCGCCACCGGCCAGCCGAGCTTCAACAATTTCATCAACAACTTCCACCTGGCCGGCCCGGGCGGTGACACGCCGGTCGGCGGCACCAATTACAGCATCGTTACCGTCACCGGCGGTACCGGCATTTTCAACGGCACCGACGCTACGGCAACCCGCGCCTACGTGGCCGGCAATCAGAAGGACATCAACAAGGACGGCGTTCCCCAGTTTGGCACCTCGGCCGACGGAGATTATACCACCCTCACGGCGCAATCAGCCGCTTACGACGTGAACATCGGCTTGACCCTGAGCGCCCCGGCCGCGTTCACCAACGTCCTCCGGTATGTCGGTTCCCGGTGGTGGGACCGTCCCTATGTCTTCACACTTAACAACACCAACGCCATCGTCGCCAACGACGTCGCCCCCTACATTGACGAACGTCTCATTCGCGAAACCTTCACCGGCACAGGCAAAATCATCGCGTGGGCGGATGACCCGTTCAACGACGATCCCAACGAGGGCGTGGAATGGCGGAGCCTGCTCGCCTTGCGCGCGGATATCATCACCGGCGCGGCGCCGTTCAACCGGCCGGCCGGCTGGGACACCGACGGCGACGGCATGCCCGATGCCTGGGAGATTGAGCATGGGCTCAATCCGTATGTCCCCGACAACAACGGCGATTACGACAACAGCGGCTACAACAACCTGGAGAAGTACCTGAACGAGGTCGCCGCGTGGCCGGCCCCGGGCATCATTACCTTCACCGGCGCCACCAACAACCGTTACGCCCAGATTTTCAACTGGCAGGTGACCGGCCAGCTACTGAACATTTCCGGGCTGGGCACGGTGACGACTGCTTCGCTCTGGCAGCCGAGCCGGTTTGACACGGCCCTCATCAGCAACGCCACCGTGGTGGTGGACGCCGTGGGCCAGCATGCGGGCATCCTCCGCCTGACCAACAACGCCACGCTCAATATCACCAACGGCTGGCTCAAGATTGCCAACACCCTCGACATCGGCGCCGGTTGCACCGTGGCCGTGAAAACCGCCGCCACCCTGGAAGTGGACACCAACCTCGTCAACAACGGCACGCTGCGATTGACGGGCGCGGCTACGCTGACCGCGGGCGGAACCTTCACCAACAACGGGGTGCTGGACATCATGACCTGGACGGGCACCTTGCCGGCGGGATTTGTGAACCAGGGTACCGTGCTGGATCGCAGCTTGCTCCGGATGTCTTCCGCCGTGCCGGCCGGGCCGGATTTCCAGGTCACAATCCAGGGTTACACGGGTCACAACTATCAGCTCCAGTACCGGGATGATTTGCCGGGAGGTTCATGGACCAGCATCGGTGCGCCCGTTGCGGGAGCCAATGCACCCATTGTCCTCATCCATTCGGGCGGCGCCACGGCCCAGCGGCGGTTCTATCGCGTGGCCATTGACTAGTCGCCCGGCGCACCCCGGTGCCGGGGTTGCCTTGCTTGTATGTGTCGCTCCACCCGTTTTAAACTGGGTTGGATAAGTGCGCTGGTTGCCGCCGGCGTGTTTATTCCTTCTGCCCGCGCCATCCCGTCGTTTTCCGGGGCGGAGGGCTGGGGCGCCGTCACCGTCGGCGGCCGCGGCGGCGCCGTGCTGCATGTCACCAATCTGAATGACTCCGGACCGGGGAGCTTTCGGGCCGCCTGTGAAGCCAGCGGACCGCGGACGGTCGTTTTCGATGTTTCCGGAATCATTCAGCTTACCAATGTGGTCCTGATCACCAATTCCTTCATCACCATTGCGGGGCAGACCGCGCCGGGCGACGGTGTGATCATCGCCGGCGATACCGTGGACATGGACGGCGCGGTTTCCGATGTCATCGTTCGTTACCTGCGCTTCCGGCGCAGCTACGACAAAGCCAAGTGGGCCGCTTGGGCCGCCAATTCCAGCAACCCCGACCCCCGGGGCCAATGTCTGGTAGGCCTGAGCACCACCCGCAACATCATGGTGGACCACGTCTCGGTCAGTTGGGGCACGGACGAGAACATGTCCATTTATCGCCGTTACATCAATCCGCCGGTGTATCCCGGCGGTCCCACGGTGCTGCCCGCCAAAAACATTACCATCCAATGGTGCATCAGCTCCGAGGCGTTGAATCCCGCCAACCATGCGTATGCGGACACCCTCGGCGGCCAGGGCGTCAACCATCATCATAATCTGCTCGCCTGCAATGTTGGACGGAATCCCAGCATCTCCTTCTCGCATTTCATGGACTGGCGCAACAACGTGATCTTCAACTGGCGCGACCGCACCATGGACGGTGCCGGAGTGGAGGCCCACATGAATGTCATCAGCAACTACTACAAACCCGGGCCGGCCAGCGGATACGACTTTCAGTGGAATCCGATTCCGCTGTTGAAAGTCCGGATCGCCAAACCGGAGATCCGGCAAAATGGCACGAATTTCGGCCTGCCTCCCAAAAATCATTATTGCTACCCGGGTGCGGTCGGCTGGTGGTATGTCCAGGGCAACTTCGTTGAAGGTTATCCCGAAGTGACCAGCAACAACTGGGAAGGACTGTCGCTCGTCAGCGGAAGCTATTATCGCGGTGTCCAGTGGGGTGGTGCCACGTCGGACGCCGTCGACCTCCCTTATCCCGGCTTCGGTCCGGGGACCAACGGGGCGCATCCCGAATGGACCGGATCTTACATGACCAATCACATGGAATGGGCGCGGGTGCTCGCGCCGATTACCCATGTGGATCTGATCGAAGACACCAACGATCCCGGCGACGACATCAACGGCACGGTGATCCCCATCCCCGACCTGCCGCGGATCGCCACCCAGACGACGCTGGATGCCTATCAATCGGTTCTGGCGGGCGCGGGCGCCACCCTGCCCGTGCGCGATCCCGTGGACCTGCGAACGGTGAATATGGTGATCTCGGGGGTCGCCACCAACGGCACCAACCACCTCGGCATCATCAACCACCCCGACGAAGTCGGCGGTTACCCCGTCATCGCCGTCGTCACCCGCCCGGCCGACTGGGACACGGATGGCGACGGTATGCCGGACAATTGGGAAATCCAGCACGGGTTGAATCCCAATGACCCCGCCGACCGGAATGACGATTTTGACCACGACGGTTATACCAACCTGGAGGAGTACCTGAACGAAGTGGGCGCGTTCAAAGCCGTGCAGGACATCGTCTGGGACGGGTCCACCAACAATCGCTACGCCCAAATTGAGAACTGGGACATTGCGTTTCAGCCGTCACGCTTCGACGCGGCGATCATTAGCAACGCCACCGTGGTGGTGGATGCCATCGGCCAGCACGCGGGTATTCTTCGCCTGACCAACAACGCCACGCTCAATATCACCAACGGCTGGCTCAAGATTGCCAACCGGCTCGAAGTCAGCGCCGGCTGCACCAACGCCGTGAAGCTGACCGGCAGCCTGGAAGTGGCCACCAACCTGGTCAACAACGGCACCTTGCGGCTGACCGGCGCAGCCGCGCTGAGCGTGGGCGGCGTCCTCACCAACAACGGCGTGCTGGATATCATGACCTGGAGCGGCACGCTGCCGGCAGGGTTTGTCAACCAGGGCACTGTGCTCGATCGCAGCTTGCTCCGGGTGTCTTCAGCGGTGCCGGCCGGGCCGGATTTTCAGGTGACCATGCAGGGCTACATCGGCCATAATTACCAGCTTCAGTACCGGAATGATTTGCCGGGCGAAACCTGGACCAGCATCGGCGTGCCGGTTGCGGGAGCCAATGCGCCCCTCGTCCTGGCCCACGCCGGCGGCGCCACGGCCCAACGGCGGTTCTATCGCGTGGCGGTGGACTAGTCGGGGATGGCGCCGGAAGCGCGGCGCAGCCCCATTATTGCTGCCAAAGATAGTTGGCGATAGTTATGGCTATTGCGGCTAAACCCGTTACATTGCCATGGTCTGTTAGATAGCTTGTCTCTTCAAGGCATGGTAAATCTTCAAGTGAACCTGGTTCAGTGATGATTTTAAACCCGATGTTCGGGAACAGTCTGTGGAAAGTGCCGGTTAGTCGGACAGTTTAACATCACATGAGCAATAAATTATTTGTCGGGAATCTTTCCTTTGACACCACCGAAAACGACCTGTCGGACGCGTTTGCCGCGTTTGGCACGATCACTGAAACCAATCTGATGATGGACCGGACCACCGGCCGTTCCCGCGGTTTTGCCTTCATCACCATGAGCACCGTCGAAGAGGCGCAGAAAGCCATTGAAAGCATGAACGGTAAGGACATGGGCGGGCGCGCCCTGACCGTTAATGTGGCCAAGCCGCGCGAAGAGCGTTCAACCGGCCGTCGCGAATACGGCGGCAGCGGTGGCGGCGCCCGCAGCCGTTACTAGTCAAACCGTTGGATTTTCACGGCGGGGTCCGGTCCTGGACCGGACCCCGTTTTATTCCTGGCGGCGTCCCGGCGTCCCGGCGTCCGGTCGGCCGGACCCCGTTTCCTGTCAACGACCTGATCGTTTCAACAGCCCATGAAAGAAGAACATATTGAAGTGGAAGGCAGCGTCACCACCGTGCTCCCCGGCACGATGTTTCGCGTCGAACTCGACAACAAACATCTGGTGCTCGCCACCATCTGCGGCAAGATGCGCAAACGCTGGGTCCGCCTGACCGTCGGCGACCGCGTGAAAATGGAAATGTCGCCATACGATTTGAACAAGGCGCGCATCACCTGGCGCCTTCGCTAGAAACTGCCGCGCCCGGTCCGGTCCCCATTTCCGAATGAAAGCGTGCCGGGCACGCTCACGACCAACCCCTTTTACACCATGCCCTTTCCC
>CAYPSF010000018.1:0-42652 GCA_964413165.1 uncultured Bifidobacteriaceae bacterium | reverse complement strand
GCATCCGGCGGAATTGAATCAGCCAGTTCCAGCCGGTGATTTTGCGCAACGGTGTGACGGCCATCGTCAGCATCAGGAATATCAACGTCATCATGCCGGTCGTCAGGATGGCGAAGTTTTGCGGGTTGGCGCCGAGCTGATGGTGTTTCACGTCCCAGCCCAGCAACGCCAGCGGTATCGCGCCGTTGACGAGAATCAGCAGCTTGATGAACCGGATGCCACTCTCTTTCATGCCGTCAGAAATTGGCGCGCAGGTCCATCCCGGCGTATAGCTGCGCCACCTGTTCCGCGTAACCGTTGAACATCAGCGTGGGGCGCCGGCCGGATTCGCCGATGCGCTGCTCGGTGGCCTGGCTCCAACGCGGATGGTCCACGTGCGGGTTCACGTTGGCGTAAAAGCCGTATTCGTTTGACGCATACTCGTTCCAGCTCGTGCGCGGTTGCGCCGCGACCAGCTTGATTTTGACGATGGATTTGATGCCCTTGAAACCGTATTTCCACGGGATGACCAGCCGGAGGGGCGCGCCATCCTGCGGCGGCAACGCCCGGCCATATAACCCGCTCGCCAGCAGCGTCAGCGGATGCATCGCTTCGTCCATTCGCAAACCCTCGACGTATGGCCATTTGAGCACGTCGCTCCGCTGCCCCGGCATCCGTTTGGGGTCCAGCAACGTCTCGAAGGCCACATACTTCGCCTCGCCCAGCGGCTCGACCACGTCGAGCAGTTTGGACAGCGAAAAACCGGCCCACGGAATCACCATGGACCAGGCCTCGACACAGCGCATACGGTAGATCCGTTCTTCGGGCGGGCTGATTTTCAACAGGTCACCCAGATCGAAAACCCGGGGTTTCCGCACCAGGCCCTCGACCGAAACCTGCCAGCCTTTGGTGTCAAAGTTCGCCGCCGCCGGCGCCACGCCTTCCTTGTCGGTGGAGAATTCGTAGAAATTGTTGTAATGCGTGATGTCCTCGAAGGAGGTCTCCGCCTCGGCCACGCTAAAACCGGTCGCACCATTCGTCGCCGCCGCGGTCAGGCCTTCGATCGGGGCGGTTTTGACTCCGCCCGTGCCGACCGGGTTGAGCCGCCGGTAGGCGAGGCCGGTGGCGACGGCGCCGGCCGCCAGGATGCCCGCCCGGATGAAATTCCGGCGATTGAAATAAATCGCGGGGTCGGTCACCTCGTGGGCGGAAATTTTGTTCGGCTCTTTCAACGGCTGAACCATCAGTTAAACGACACCGGCAAATTAGCATGGTTTAATCCGCTTGGAAAGCGATGAAAAGGATGTGCGGTTTGAAGAAAAGCAGGGAACGTAAAACCGGGCGGTTCAGCTTCAAAGAAGGAAGCCAGGAGGACAAGGCAGACAGCTTGCCGCGAGAGGGTGTCCAGACGCGGCTTTCAATTTCGGGGCTTGAGGGTTTTCAGGAAAAATGCCCTGGGTCCGAATGGACCCAAGGCGTGAATTTCGTTCCCCGATTATGTTTTACTCAAGCAGGCTTAGTCGCCGCGTTGAGCTTCATCGGCGTCTTCGGCCAGTTCGGCCAGCAACTTGAAGAACGCATTGCTCTGGCCATCGAACAATCCCGAAGCGGTAAGACCCGCAACCGCCGCCCTGGCGCCCGCGAATTTCGTTGAGACTGGACGGATCACCGAACACAGCGGCAGATGCGTGCTGATGAATTTGCACGGCGCGGGCATGATTTGATTCGTGTCCGTCGGATCGGAGTGGTCAATGCCATCGGGAGTCGGGTCGGGTGCGTGGGGCAGCTGCGGGAACACTTCGTTTCCATGGTTGTCCATCAATTCCGGCGCGTTGCCGGCTTTGTCCTGCCAGGTTTGAAAGTGCATGATCTCCGTTCCGCCAATCGCCCCGACGATTCTAAGCACTTCCAGGCTGGTGGCCTTGGGCAGGAAGGATTGATACAGGCTCGACCCGCCCTGCTCAATGGTCGCAAAGTGGAAGCCGGCAGTGTTCGCAATCAATTGAATTTGAAACCCGAAGGTCGGGTCCGTGGGCAACGGCAGGTCGCTGTTCGGAATGGCCGGCACATCAACCAGGTTGACGATCTGGGCAAAAGTGTCGCCAAAATCCGGGTTGCCGGAAAGCCGGTAACGCAGGAACCAGCTCGTGTCCACCGTAAGCTTCATCAGGTTGGTCAGACGTTTGGCCGTCTTGTTCGACCCGGTGGCCTGGCTGCTGGGCAGTGTACGGAAGGATTCGAGATTCACCGCCTTGCGGCCTTTTGAAACCAGGTATGCGTTGATAAAATTTTCGTGCGTGAATTCGTCTCGCGTGTTCTGGTTGACATAGGTGGGCATGTCGCCATCGAGCACCGTCAGGGCCATCTGGAAGGCGGGATTGCCCAGGGCGAGTTCCGTGTATTGCTGCCACAAGTCGGTCTCCAGGATCTCGGCGGCCGCCAAAAACCTCAGAATGGCAACATCGCCCTTGCTCAGCCCGGAATTCCCGCCGTCCGCGCGCGCCCCCATCGATGTAGTCAGCAAGGCACCGACGGGCGCGGCGGCCGCGCCGGCCAGGCCAAGCTTTCTTATAAATGAACGCCGGCCCATGTTCGTCCGCATCAGGGGGCCGCCTGGTTGCTCTTCGGCAAGAGCAGTTTGATTGGAATAGTCAGTGCCGTTGGTTGTTTGTTTTTTGGACATAATTCACCTCTTTGAACTTTCGCTGTTTTCGTCCCGACGTTTTTATTGGCGACCATTACCCGGCGCCCTGGAGAGGGGTGGCCGCCGTTCTTTTTTTACGAAAATTAAGAGAAGCGGCCGGGGAATTTGTTCCCGGAAATTTTTTGCCGCAACAAGTTACAGCCGTCCGCGTGAGATGAAATCTATTACGCGAGCCTTTGGGATTTAATCTTTAACCTTCGTGTCCGTTCGCACCGCCCGTCACTCGCCACCCGTCACGCATCAATGCTTTTGAATCAAGGCGGCGGCCTGGAGTTTTCGCGTCTCAATGGACGTGGTCAACAGCGTGTCGAGCGCGGCCAACTGGTCGGGGGTGAGAAAACTGCCGGCCTGCTGCAGGATGCGCTGGTTGCTCTCTGTCACGCGTTGCAGGAAACTATCAATGTCCGCCTGGGACCCCAAAAAAGCTTTGTCCGGCGCGCCCGTCAGGCCCATCGTCAAATCCGCCGGCTCGGCCTTGACTGCCTGGAGCAGGCTGGCCCTCTGCTCGGCGCTGAGCGGACTGTCACCCAGTTTGTCATTCAGCAGGGAAACCGTCGTCCGGGCGGGAATTTCATCGCTGTACTCCTTGAACCGGGCCGTCCCCGCGTCCCCCAGTAACGCGTGCAATTGTTTCCCCAGGTCCGCCATCGCATCGGCGGCGGATTGGTCCGAAGTCCCCGGGGACGTGATCCGTTCCATGCTTTTTGACGCGATGTCGCACAGCAACTCAAGAAACCGGTCTGATTGCTCCGGCGCCAGCTTCAGTTCCTTGAACAAATCGGCGTACATGGACTTGATTTTTTCTTTCTGCGCCTGACGGATGAATTCCTTCATCGCCGGGTCGCTCATCATTTTGTCCAATCCGCTGGCGGGTTGATTGCTTTTGGCTTCGTTCGCCGCCGCCCGTTGCCGGAGCGTGCCCACCTGACCGCGCAATTTCAACAGCTCGGTCGTGTTCGAGCCGGATTTCAACCGCGCGTTCTCCGCCTGCAACGCGGCCAGTTGATTGCTCGCCCGATTGCGGCCCTGCTCCAATTGCTGGATTTGCGCGGTCAGCGGCGCCTGCTGGTCCTCGAGCGACTGGATCTGGCCACGCAATTGCCCGCCCTGGTGGACGGCGTAAATTCCGGTTCCGACCGCGGCGGCGAGGGCCGCGGCAACGATGGTTTTTTGTATGGTAGTCATGGCAATGGTTTTGGTAGCGGCAATGAGAGTTGAAGTTTGTAGAGCGCTGCCGGCGATGGCGGCGATGGAAATTGTGGCGGCCAAACCGGCCGGCGCGGCCTGGACGGCATTGGCGGTCATCACGACGGCGAGGGCCGCCGCAGTGGTGGTGATGCCGTGGCGGGCCAGTTTCCCGCGCAGCTTGTCCAGCGCGCGGTCCACGCGCATGCGCGCGGCGTTTTCAGTCAGATTCAGCGCCGCACCCACCTCGTGGAGGGTCTTGTTCTGGAAATAGCGGAGCAGGACGGCGTGACGGTCCCGGTCATCCAGTTCGTGCATGACGTCCTCGATCACCGGCCGGAGCTGGTTCCAATCCGCCGGCGGCGTGTCGTCGTGGAGGAGTTGATTCATGATGGTGGCCTCCTGTTCGCGCGCCTGGCGGCGTTGGTCAGTTCGATGCATCCGCGACGCCATTTGCCGGGTGGTGGTGTAGAGCCAGCCCACCAGGGCAGGGTGCCGGGCCAGCCGTTTCGCCTGCCGGGCGACCTCGGTGAACACCTGTTGCGTCACGTCCTGGGCGGCGTGGACGTCGCCGTTCATCAGCCGCAACGCGGCGGAATGCACGAGGTCCACGTGCCGCCGGGTCAACTCGGCAAAGGCGGCCTCCGATTGCTCGGCAGCGTAGCGGCTTAATAATTCGGCGTCGTCAGTCATCTTGTTTCATAAGGTAATGCCCGCCGATGGAAAAACCGCACAAGAAATTTGGAAGGCGGAATTCCACGACGCCCGAACGTCAACGGCCAAACCGGATGATTTGAACCACCGGGGCGCAAAGGCGCGAAGGATTTCAGCCACTGACAGACACGGATGTCACTCGCCACTTCGCGGCGGAATGAAGAGCAGCGTGTAGACCGTTTCGTACACAATCACAGTGGCCCACGTGATGGCCATCCAGAGTACGGGTTCTTCGATGGGCAGACCGCAGAAGCCGTTGATCATTAATCCGATCATATGCCGGGGCTGGAAACCCCACCATTGGTACGGTACCGCAATGGTGGCTTCCCAGAACAGGCTCAGGAAAAGGATGAACAGAAACGCCAGGCTGAAGGCGCGCCAGTTGATGAACCGGCGGGCCACCGGGAAAAAGAGGATGCTCGGCGTGACGGCAACCAAAGTGAGAAACAGAAAATAGCCGGGGAATCCCTCGTGCCAGGGATGCGGACCAAATTTCTTGTAAAGCATGCCCAGCCCGAAAAGGATCACCCCGAAAACAGCCGAGCCGGGATGAAACGAAGCCAGGTCGCGCAGCCGGGTTTCCCGCCGCGGCCCATCGTCAACGTTGTAGGCGCCGAACCAGAATTCATCTCCCCACACGTAGGCCAGCAGCGCCGCCAGCACGCCGAAGGAATAAAAACCGATTTCCTCGATCGGGATCGTCCGCTGCCAGCCGGTCACGAAGGAATAACCCCAGAAAGTCACGCCCAACGTGGCTTCCCGGTTGACGAAGGTGAAGAACGTCAGGCCGAAAAAAACATCCAGCGCGATGCCGCAGGCGGTGATGGCGACGGCGCTGAACCAGAATGCTCTTTTCTGGATGGGCGGATGTTTGCGCAACGACACCCAGGCGGCCAGCACCAGCACGGGAATGATAAAGAGCGAGAGACTCCACGTATAGCCTTGCGGGGTGGGATTGGCCTCCAGCGGGATCGCCAGCGGCCGCGGCTCCTTGATCGTCATCAGCGTGAGCGCGAACGGAGCGCCCAGCACGAGCATCATTCCCACCAGCACCATGAAATCGGTGCGCGAAGCCTTGTCTTGCATAATCGTTCCGGGCCTGTCCCCGCGCCAAAATCCGGCGATTGTTTCCGGCTGTCGAGATTTTTCTGGCAACCGCAGATGGCGCGGATGGACACGGGTTCCCTGCTGCTCCCGGCTGTGGTGGGGCGAGGCCCTGTCGTGCCGCAGCCTTTTGGCGAAGGCGGATCCCGACGAGCCGGTTTAACTCTCAACCAATGGCCGCCCTTAAAATTCTTCGACGCACGGGTTGCCTTCGTACCAGGCAATCATGTTCAGGACGAGGTAGTTCCAGTTTTGGAATCCCTTGTTCAACACCGGTTCGCCGCTGTCGGGCAGGTAGTACTCGTGCAACGCCCCGTTCTTCTCAAAATCCTGGCCCAGCAGCCGGATGGTTTTCTCGGCCAGGGCCCGGGCATCGTCCTGGTAGCCGTATTTCACCAGCCCGCGAAACGTGAGATAGTTCGCATTGATCCAGACCGGGCCCAGCCAGCAGGAAGGATTCCCCGTCGCGCGCACGTCATACATTTTCTCCATCCGGGAAAGCGTCCGGACGCCATACGGCGCGTTGAACGTGTTCGTGTCCCGGAAATTTTTTTCCACAATCAGTTTGGCCTGTTCCGGGGTGGCCACCCCGGCCCACAGGGACAGGAAACCGGACCAGACGCCCAGGCGTTGAATCAGGCAATCCCAGTTTCGCGGTCCGCCTTCGTGCAATTGCCAGGCTTTTTTGGGCCTCTCGTACGGTCGCAGGTTGAGGTCCACGCTGTAATAAAAACCATCCTTCGCGTCCCAGCAATGCTCGCGCAGGGATTGGAGGAGGTCGTCCGCCATTTTCTGATAGCTGTTCCCGATTTCCTTCTGGTTCAGTTGCCCGGACAGGTAAACCATCGCCTGCAGTTCCCGGTGCATCAGGCAGTTGAGCAGGATCGAGCCGGAACTCGCGTCGGGGCGATAGAACGTGGCCGGGTCGTTGTCCACGCCGATGGTTTCGTCGGTCTGCCAGTAATACAGGCCGGTGGCCGGGTTGCGGTAATGGTTATAGTAGCAATTCACAAAGGCCTGCAGCGGATAAAACTTTTCCCGGAGCCATTCGGCATTGCCGCCGTTCAGTTTGGTCAAGAAGGCGGCGTGCTGCGCCAGGCAGGGTTTGTGCATGTTGTGGGCGAAGAGGTTCGTGTCACCCATGATGGACTCGGCCCGCGCCGTTTTGGGCGTGATGCGCACGGGCAGCCAGCCTTGCCAGCCGCCCAGCTCAAGAAAGTTCAGCACGCAGCCCTGTTCGTGTTTGAGCGCCTCGGCCCGCTCCGGTGGCGTGCCGTGCTCCAGCAGAATTTGCCGCAACGCCACGTCCGCGAGCCAGGAATCCCAATCCCAAAGTTGGTTCTCATACTGGCTGCTCCCGGGAGTGATGAAAGGATATTTCAAGGCGCCCTGGGGCGCTTTGAACATTCCCGGGTAATCCTGGTAAATGTGTTCGCGGATGATGCCGATGCAGCGCTGGATTTCCGGGTCGGGCCCGGCGTGAGCGACCGCCGACCAAAAGACCGATAACAGCAACCAGAGCCGGATTTTCATGGGTGGGTTGATTCTGGGATTCCGTCACCCCGGCGACAAGGAGAAACACTTTGACACGAACCTCATAAATTAACACGCATGGCAGGGCGCGTCACTGTGCGCGCCGCCCGTTTCACTCTCAACTGGATATCAACCGCGAAAGACACTAAATACGCAAAATTTTTACAGGAGGAAACGGAGGGAACGGAGATCAGACACGACCTTAGTTCGCTGCGTTACCTTCAGTTTATCTCCCTTGGGCTTCCAAACAAAAGGTGCGATACGGTTTCCCGTATCGCACCAGTCTTAAGTCAGTTTTTACGAATATCAGGGAACCGGAATATTCTTCCATTTCCCGGAGCCAACCACCATGCCTTTTACCACGGTCCAGGTGCCGTCACCATATACGCCGTCGCCGCTGAGGGGTTCGTTGTCATGCGTGGACAAGCTGTTGCCGTTATTGTTTTCATTGAAGGTGCTATTGCTTGTATCGACGCCATCGAGGCTAAGGTCGGTGGTGGTGATGCTGTTCGATACAATGAAGAGATGAAAGGTCGCCTTCCCGAAGTCGGTTTCCGAGATGTGCAGGCTGGACGTCGAGGACACCTGTTTACCTCTGAAAACCTGGTCGTCGGTGCTCAGGGTAAAAAAGAGGACATTCGAGCCGCCCTGATTGAAGCCGAGGGTGGCGTTATAAAGGGCGTTCGAGCCCGTTTTATCCACGACAAAAATATCCATGGAGTTGTTGTCCAGCGCCAGCCGGGCGCCCGTGGGCCAGGTGGTGCCCAGGGCCGTCGCCATCAGATCCAGGATGTTCTTGCTGTTGATCCGGAAGGTCGAAATGGTGGAGGTTAGAACATTGGGGGACGTTTGGACTTGATCCTGATCCTGCTGCATCGCCGTCAGGGTGAAGTCGAGTTTTTCAAATTCGAAGTTGGCAATGCCCCCGGCTTTTGCGATTCCCAACGCGAATATACTGACAACGGCCATGGCGGCCAGTTTGTTTAATTTCATATGATTGGTTTTGAATGATCGAGTGATTGATTGTGCGTTCTACCCGGCTCAGCCAGACGGCTGAACTTGACCGATAATGGACAGCCAAGGAGGCGAAATCAACGTTAATCCGGAGCGCTGCCGATGATCCGACTGCCCTCTTCACCCTTCGCCTTCGCCTTCCCGCCGCCGGTTCCTGCCGGGTGCGATGATCGTGTCCGGGCTCTCATTTGGTGCGCGAAGACAAGTAGGCGCATAACAGGCATACCACGGTAATGGCCGCGGCTCCCGTAATCAGCACAATGCCATAACCCGCTCCCTTGGCCGTCGCGATGAATATGGGAACGACTATAATGGCAATCAGGAACAACACTGCCGGAATCGCGCTCGGGCGGGCGGCATTGATCGTCCAGCCCATCCACTTCAGGCGCTTCGGCACGATCACTCGAGGATCGGCTTTGCAATAATAGAAGACTCCCCATTTCCGATTGCGCGAGTCTCTCCAACATGCTTCGATTTCTTCCCGGGTCATATATTTCCCTTTCTCTGCAACAACTTGTCATTGTGAAATTGGTGCCATCATCTTCCGGTTCATAAGCAGCATCATCTTGCTGTTTTTGAGCGCTTCGGCCCGGTATCCCTGAAACAGGGTTAGTTCGTCCGCGCTGAGGAAACTGCCGGCGCGCGCGGCGACCTGCGCATAGATGCTGTCAAAAAGCTGGAGGCTTTGCGTGGCTTCCTCTTCCGAGGCGATGTTGGCGAGATTGAGCATGGGCACCGTCTGGTAATCGGCGGGCAGATTGGCGGCCGCCAGCGCGGATTGCGTCACCTCCTGCATGGCTTGCAACAACTGGCGTTTCTTTTCCGCCACCGCCGCCGAGTCGCCGGTCAGGTTGCTGGCGAATTGCGCGGCCGTCAGGGTGCTGCCCAGGTTCCGGCTGTAATCCAGATACTTTGCCACGCCATCCGGACCGACCAACACCTCCAACTGATCGCGCAAGGCCGTGTCCTGGACGGCAAACAACTGATCAACCTGACGCTGCGTGGCTTTGTCATGCAACGCCTGGGTGATGAGATCGATGCTGGTCATGATATGGTCGGCCAACAGGTCGTTCAGTTGCCCCGTCTGGTCGGGAGTAAGCTTCAAATTCTTGGCCAGGTCGGCATAGAGCATGGTCATGCCCATTTTTTGCTGGTCGCGCAAGGCTTGCCGGGCTTCCGGATTGGCGGTGATCTTGCTGATGGCGCTCTTGCTGTCGGCGATGGCTTTTTCCTGGCGTAACGCGCCCACTTCGCCGCGCAGTTTCAGCACCTCGGCTGGATGCTTTTTTATGCCGGCCAGTTCCCCGGCCAGGCTGGCTGCCCGGTTCGTCGCGTCATCGCGCTCGCGTTGCAGTTGCTGGATTTGCGCCGTCAACGGCGCCTGTTGGTCCTCGAGCGACTGGATCTGGCCGCGCAGTTGCGCGCCCTGGTGGACGGCGTAAATTCCGGTTCCGACCGCGGCAGCGAGGGCGGCGACAATAATGGTTTTTTGTATGGTAGTCATGGCGATGGTGGTGGTGGCGGTGATGAGGGTGGCAGTGGAAATCGCGGTTCCGGAAATGGCGGCGGCGGAAATGGCCGTCGCCAGACCGGTGGGGGCGGATTGAACGGCATTGGCGGAAATCAGCACGCCGAGTCCGCCCATCCCGACGGTCACGTTGCGTTTGGAGAAAAATTTCCGGAGCTTTTCCAGCGCGCGCTCCACCCGCTTGTGCGCGGCCGCGGCGGTTAATTTCAACAAGGTCCCCGTCTCCTCGGCGGTCCGGTTTTCAAAGTACCGCAGCACCACGGCGTTGCGGTCGGTCTCGCCCAGGCAGCCCATGGCTTCATCCAGCAAGGGCGCGACCTGCTCCCAGGGCGGCGCCTCCGGTTCATTCAAGGTGGATTGCATATACGCCTCTTGTTCGCGTTTTTGCCGGCGGATTTCACTTTTTACAAAGTTGGCCGCCGTCAGCCGCGCCGTCTGATACAGCCAGCCCGGCACCACCACGCTGCGCCGCAATCCGCCGGCCTTGCCGGCCAGGGTGACGAAGACCGCTTGCGTAATTTCCTGGGCGTGATGCGGATTGCCGGTGAAACGCAGCGCGGCGGAATAGACGAGATTGACATACCGCTCGACCAGGGCGGCGAACGCCGCTTCGGACCCGCTGTGAGCGTACTCGGCGAGCAATTCATGGTCATTCAATTCAGTCATCTGCTGATAAGATGTCCACCAATAATGAAAATGGACAAATCATTTTTGGTTTTCTTTAGCAGGCCCGGAAAAGTAGGGGAAAGGGTCTTAGAACAAGGGTTTTCTTCCCGTTCCCAACGTCTGACGCCCCGTCACTTATCACTTGTCCCGGGTCTTTGCGGGAGGCATTGTCGCGACATGACCGGCGAGACTGGTTCCGAAAGCCATCCGGTGGCAGCATCGTTGATTGCTGCAGGTATGATCGGCGCCGTTTGCTTCTTCTGGTGGTATTCCCGGCGGTATGGACCCCGACGCACCAGCGACTGGGATACGTTAAGCCGGAAATTTCCCGCGACTGACGTTCATAAGTTTGGCGATCGGTACAAGAACCTCAATGCCTCCTTCGGCGACCGGCACGAGGCCAGCATTGACAGTGCCTTTCTCATCGAGTTCGCCCAGGAAGGTTTTTTGGTCACACCCAACTTCGCCAGGACGTTGCCCATCCTGATTCCCTGGGCCTCCCTCCACGAAGTGAAGCCGGTGATCCCGGGTTTTATAATGAAGGCGGTGGTTCTGGTGACCGTGGACTATGAAAAGCGGGTGTGTTTCCATTTGCCCAAGGACGCCCTGGCCACGCTGCAACAAAATGTGCCGGCCGACCGGGTCCGCGCAGAAACGTCACTGTTCGGAGAGATCAAGAACCGTTGGCAGCAGGGCCATGAAAAGCCGTGAAAGAGGCGGCGTGGCAACGTCTTTTGCTCACCCGATTTTTTGCATTTGCAACGTGACAAAAAACTCTTTCTGTATAAGATACCGGCCGTGGATGGACAAGGTATGCTGATGTCGAATCGTCTGGCCCGGTGGGTGGTATTGGGGGTCTTTTTGTTCGGTTTCTGTCGGGCTCAGGCGCAACCGGCTTTGCTTTCCAGCGTCCCCGCCAACGGGGCGACCGGAGTGTCCACGACCTCAACGGTCGTGTTCACTTTCAACACGCCGATGAACACCATTTCCAGTTCGGCGGTCTTCACTTACGGTCTCAGCGGGTTTGTTCCGGCGGCGTCTGCCTGGAGCGCCAACAACACTGTTCTCACCTGTACACCTGCGCCATCGTTCCCCGCAAACACCAACATTTCCTGGACGGTCATCGGGGTGAGCACCAACGGCACATTCATCAACCCTCCACCGACCGGCTCCTTTACCACCGGCTCGGGCGGCGGTGGCGGTTCCAATGGCACCAACCCCATCACGATTTTTGAGGTCGGCGCCGGCCATTTTTATTTTCAGACCTCGTCGGCCCCGTCGATGCTTTTCACGGACGCCCCCCCGTACGAGTTCGTCGCGAACACCGTTCTGTCGTCAAATCGTTTTGCCACGAATGTTACGCTGACCTTGCCAACGGCCAGCGTGTTCAATCTGTCGCCAGTCCCGCTCAGCCCGTGGCTTTTTGATCTGGTCGTCCTCACGAATGATCTCACCAAGTTTAACGCCGCATTCCCAACGGGCAATTATACCCTCACGGTCCGGAGCGTGTCCTCCAACCAGGCCGTTACCGTCAACTGGCCGGCCACCTTGCTCCAACCCCCCGCGCCGCACATCAGCAACTTTCCGGCGACCCAGGCCGTGGATTCGTCACAACCGTTTACCCTGACCTGGGATGCGTTCTCAGGCGGCACCGCCTCGGATTTCGTCTCCATCCAGATGAACACGACGACGATCCTGGTGTCCCTCCCGACCAATGTGATGCCGGGGACTGCCACCTCGGTCGTGATTCCCGCCCACACCCTTCAGGAAAATCAGCTCTACACCGTGGACCTGAATTTCGGTCACATCATTTTCACCACCAACAGCACCCCGTACATCACGGAAGCGTTCCGCTCGACGACCACGCAGTTCTCTCTGCAAACCATAATCGCCGGGACCGGTTCCCTGCACCTGACCGGTCTCACCAACAACAGCAGCACGATCAGTTTCAATGTCCTGGTTTCAGCGGTTCCCATCGTCGTGGTCGAGTACAAGACCAATCTGACGGCGGCCACGTGGCAGACGTTGCTGACGACGAACAATCCGGGCAGCCAATTTTCGGTAAGCGCATCCCATGGATCCAACAAAGCCATGTATTTCCGTGCGCGCAGCGGACCTTGAACCCGCAGATCACGTCGATTGACGCAGACTTCCTCCTGGATTCTGGATTCCGGCTTCCGGCTTCTGCCTGCCGCGATATGCCGTTGACAGTTGCGGGATGTGGGTGAACCTGATAATCGAATTGCATCGAATGATTACTGACAAAAAAGAGCCGGATCTGCAGAAACTGGCCGACCATTACGCCGCCATTCTCACCGAGATCGGAGCGGACATTACCTCGGAAGGCATGCGGGAAACGCCGATGCGCGCGGCCAAGGCGCTGGTGGAGATGACCGAAGGCTCGCGGATGGACACCGACCAGCTCACCAAGATGTTCAAGGCGGAATGTCAGAAGGCCATTTGCCACGATATGGTGATCGTCGAAGGCATTTGCGAAGTGGGTTTGTGCGAGCATCACCTGTTGCCCATCCTCATGACCATCACCATCGCCTATATCCCCGACGCGAAGATTCTGGGCCTGTCCAAACTGTCGCGCATCGCGGGTTACTTTGCGCGGCGCTGGCAGAACCAGGAGCGCACGGCGCATCACATCTGCGAGTTCGTGGAAAAAACCGTGGAACCTTTGGGCGTGGCGGTGCTGATTGAAGGCAAGCACATGTGCGCCATGGCCCGCGGCGCGCGCGACACGCATTCGATCATGAAAGTGAACGTCATGCACGGCGCCTTTCAAAAGGATCCGAACGCCCGCAACGAATTGTTCATGCGCCTGGGCGGTAAATAATCAGCGTCCGCCTGAGCGTTGATGATGGGCTTTGAAGGACAGGTCTTTCCCTCAGTCTAGCCTTCAGCCTTTCCCACGCCTTCCCTCTCTACCATAGCCCCTGTCGCGCCGAAGCCTTGGCGAAGACTGATTGGCGACGGTAGAAGCCTTTAGCCTTCTCTGGCCACTTGCCGTCAGGCTGTGCCATCTTCCATCCACTATCCTCCATTTTTGATCTGCCCCCCGCCACCCTTCACTCGGTAGGGTAACACCCCATATCACTCCCACCGTCACCCGCCTACTGTGCAGGAGGTGACCCAGAAACATCTCTTGGCTAAAAATAAACACGGAAAAATTATATGAACCGGAAATTACAGATCCTGGCCGGCGCGTCCGCCGCGTCGCTCCTGGCCTTCTCGGCGTTCGCCGATGAAACCGCTTCCGCTCGTTACCGCACGCCTCCGGCCCGCTCCGAGCGGCTGAACAGCGCGGCCAGGGCCACCGATCTCATCGGGATGACCGTCCATAACCGTCAGAACGAAAACCTGGGTCAGGTGGAAGACCTGGTTGTGGATGTGGAGTCCGGACGCATCGTTGCGGTGGTTCTTTCCACCGGTGGATTTTTCGGCCGGACCAATGCGCTCATCGCGCTGCCGCCGGGAGCCTTGCATTACGCTGCCGCCGATAAAACCATTGAAGTGGACACCGGCCCCAGGCAAACCGTGGCCGGCCCCGGGTTCGATTCCTCGCGGTGGGACAAAGATACGCAGTTGAATCGGGCGACTGAAGCCGACGGTTATTACGGCGAACAACCTTACTTCGTTGCCGACAGCGATGGATACCGGAACGCCCGGTTGGAGGGAACGTTCGCCGCTACCCTGCCTCATCACATGGATGGCTCCATCAATGCCGATGCAGCGCGCACCTTTGACAAAGCCCGCCAGGTGGATACCGCCCGTAATCTGGAGTCAACCAACAACTGGATTTCCACCCTCAACCCGGACGGAACCTGGACGCGGGAATATTACTCGACTGAGCGGCGGGCCAATAATTCCTGGTCGCGGCTGGGTTATGTCCAGAAGGCGAGCCGGCTGATGGGCACGCCGGTGAACAACCTGCAGAATGAGAAACTCGGCCAGGTGGAAAACCTGATGGTGGACCTGTCGTCAAGCCGCATCGTCGCGGTCATCGTTTCGACCGGCGGATTCATCGGGATGGCCGACGAGTTGAGCGCAGTTCCTCCCACGGCCCTGCATTTCAACCCGGGCCATGACATCCTCCAGCTCGACACCTCCCGGGAGATGCTGGGCAATTCCCCGCACTTCCAGGCCAGTCGATGGCCGGACTTCGCTCAGGGCGGCTATGCCGGCGGAGTTTATCGCGCCTGCAACGTGGAACCCTGGTTCAACCCCGAGACGTTAACCGACGCTGACAACACCCGGCCCAATGTTCGGGATCGCGCGGGCAGCGAGTTGGCCACGCTGGAGCCGGGCAACCTACAGGCCGACGCGGATACCGAGGCGCAGATTCGCCGGGAAATCATCGCCGACAACGGAATGTCTGCGAATGCCAGAAACGTGAAGATCACCGCCATTAACGGCCGGGTCATCCTGTGCGGACCGGTGGACAGCGCCGGGGAAAAACGTCTGATCGGTGCGATCGCGGATCGGATCGCTCAAACCGGGAATGTGGACAACCAGCTGGAAGTGCAGATCGCCCTTACCCGCAGCAATTGATTTCCAAACCAAACAACAACCAATAAACGAACATGAAAACCTTCAAGGATCTATTTCTGAACGAATCGGCCGACGTCTCCGGCACCCCCCGCCGGACCATCAAGGCCTCGCTGAAGATGGCCACCGCCGAGAATGGACCAGGCACCCAACCGGCGCCGGCCGGCGACAACGAAGAAGATCCGAGCGAATCCGACCCAAAAAAGACTGGATGAGGCGTCTGCCCAAAGACCGGGGAATCTAAAGGCAGAGCGCGTCACTCCAGTGCGCGCCCGCCCCAGATCCGAATTCTGAGCCTCGCAACTTCCTTGGCGAGGCGAAGCGGAGCGAAGACGGCTCAACCAATAGCCAACCCCAGGCGTTAACCGCGAAACCCGCCAAAGACGCATGGCGGCCACCGATATACGCGGATGAACACGGATGGTCGCTTCGCTTTTCCATCTTCCATCTCCACTTTCCACCCGCCACCCCGATGGCCGGGACAAGGCGAACTGACATCTGCTCCCTTCAGCATTTGGCCTTCAGATCTCAGCCTTTTCCTTCACGCCGCCACTCCATCAACGCCGGGCGCACCACCGTTTCCAATTGATTTCCCGGGCTCAGGTCCGTAACCCTCATCGGGCTTATGCCGAAATGTCCCTGGTGCGGGAAGGAATACCCGGACGGCCAGCAGCATTGCCCGACGGATGGGCATGCACTCGCCGGCTCCGAAGCCCCGGCCGAACCGGATTCAAAATGGCAGCCGGAATTGATTGATCTGGGGCAGGTTGCCGGCGCGTTCAGTTTTGAAGAAGGCTTTTCGCGGCCCGATTGGAAGGTGATTTCTGCAGCCATTCGACAGCAGATCGCCGGACCCGACGACCTGAATACCGCCTGGACGGAAGCCGCCCGGCAATGGGTCATGCAGCTTCGGTCGGATCTGGGCGGTGACTACCGGGTGAACGATTCCTCCGAGTTCATCCTGCTCTCGGCACTGGGCGGGGACAAGAACCGGGCAATTCTCAATTTCGCGGAACGCGCCCTGGATCAAATCTGCGCGGGGCTGAAGGATGCGGCCTGGACCTCGGGACACGGCAAGCATGTGATTCTGCTGTTTCTGGAGGAGGATGATTATTACCAGTACGTTTCTTATTTTCATCGGGATGGAACTCACCCCATGACCGGAGGCTGTTTGATTCGCAAGGATTATGCCCATATCGCCGTGCCGTACGAACCTTCCGGATTGCGACAGGTGCTGGCGCACGAACTCACTCATAATTGTGTCGTCCACCTTCGGCTGCCTCTCTGGTTGAACGAGGGACTGGCCAGGATGTTTGAGCGGGCGGTTGCCGGCGCCGGTGGCCCGATTTTGGATTACGACTTGAAGGAGCGGCATCTGGCGTTCTGGAACCTCGAGACCATCCAGGAATTCTGGGCGGGAATCTCATTTCACAAGCCGGGCGATTCCAATCAGTTGAGCTACAGCCTTGCTCAAATCGTACTCACGCTGCTGCTGGAAAAATCCGGCGACTGGGGCTCGTTCCTGAAAGAGGCGCAATGGGGTGATGCCGGCCAGACCGCCGCCATGGATTGCCTCGGCGCCGACCTGGGCGAAGTGATGTCCACCTTTTTGGGCGAAGGCGACTGGCGTCCGCGCCGCAAGGCGATGGTGGCGCTGTGGGAATCGAACAAGAAAGCCCCGTAACCTCCGCTTTGTTTTCTTCCATCTTCCATCTTCGCCCGGAATCTTGTCCCTCGCTTACAGCGGCGTGGCCGACGTAAAAAAGGCTGCGCCCTCACATGGCACCGCCGCCACTTGTCACTTGTCACTCATTTTGCCCAGGTGCACCATCCGGTCATGCCTCGCCGGCACAAAACCTTTCAGACCGGAAATGTGACGGTTTTTCGAGGAAGCGCCTTTCGCCGTTTGGCGGCGGGCGCCCTGGGCATTTGCCTGCTCGCCGTGGCGTGTGATGTCCGCACCGACAACACCGCGAAAGTCGACCGGCTGTTCGCCCAATGGGATAAGACCAATTCGCCCGGCGCCGCCGTGGTCATCGTCAAAGACGGCGTCGTCATCTATCAACATGGTTACGGGTCTGCGAACCTCGAATATCGCATCCCCATCACTCCGCAAACCCGGTTCGACGTGGCCTCGGTCGCCAAACAATTCACCGGCCTTTCGGTGGCCATGCTCGTGCAGCAGGGAAAACTCTCCCTGGACGACGACATTCGCAAGTACCTGCCCGATGTGCCGGATTTCGGGAAGCCGATCACGCTTGACCATCTCCTGCATCACACCAGCGGCCTGCGCGACTGGCCGGAAACCCTAAGCCTGTCGGGACTCGACATGGAGGGAGAGGTCACGCTGGACATGATCCTGGAAATGGTCCGGCGCCAGCGCGAGCTGGATTTCGCGCCGGGCGAGGAATATCAGTATTCCAACACCGGTTACAACCTGCTGGCGGCGGCCATCGCCCGGGTGACCGGCCAATCTTTTCGGGCCTGGACGGATACAAACCTGTTCCAGCCGTTGCGAATGAAGCGCACGTTCGTCTGCGACAATCCCGCCGCGATCATGGCCGACTGCGCCAATTCGTATGCGCCGCGTGACAAAGACCGGTTCCAAAAAATCGCCAGCCAGCTGGCCGCGCAGGGTTCGAGCTCCCTGTTCGTCAGTGCCGAAGACATGGGCCAGTGGCTGCTCAATTTCGACACAACCCGGGTCGGCGGCAAAGCCGCTCTCGAGTTGATGCGGCAGCCGGGGAAATTGAACAACGGCACGAATGTCCAATACGGGTTCGGACTCAGCCTGGGCGACTATCAGGGAAGCCCGATGATCAGTCATGGCGGCAGTTGGGCCGGCTACCGCAGCGAGGTGTTGTGGCTGCCCGAAAAGCGGTTGGGCGTCGCGGTCCTGGCCAACACCAGCGACATGAACACCGAGGGACTGGCCCTGAAGATTGTCGGCCTGTATGTCAGCAATTCGCCGAAGGCGCAGAGTCCGGAATCCCCGGCCAAACCGACCGCCGCGGTGAAAGCCGATCCGGCCACCTGGACTCCTTTCCTGGGCACGTACCGGTTGGGTCCCGGTTGGTGGCTGACCATCACGCGCGAAAAAGACCAGCTCCTGGCTCAGGCCACCCATGAAGACAAGTTCCCGATGACGCCGGTTTCCGACAGCAATTTCTACGTGGAAGCCTACGGCCAGCCGGTGGCGTTTGTGCGCAACCGTGCCGGCGAGGTCACGAACATCGTTTATCGCGGTCACAGCGCGCCGAGGTTGAATCCGCCGGAACTCACGCCCGCCCGCCTGGCGGCGTACGTCGGCGACTATTGGAGCGAGGAACTGCGCACTATGCATCGGCTCGAGATCCACGACGGCAGGCTGGCGGTCGGGATGCGTTCAGGCGATTGGATGCATTTTATGGCCAGCGGGGTGGATCGCTTCGATCCCGACGGCTGGGGAGTCGCCCTCGAATTCACGCGGAACGCCGCTGGCGAGGTGACGGAAGTGAAGGTGTCGGGCTCTCGCGTTCGCAACATCCTGTTCACCCGGGTGACATTGCCCGGAGCCACCACGCGTGACAGGTGACGCGTGGCGAGGGACGAATGAAAGGTGACGTGATTTGCCTTCGAACCTCGCGAGCCGCCCAGACCCGAAATCCAGGACACCAGATCCGGATTTGAACCGCAGATAAACGCAGATTTAACCGCAAAGAACGCAGCCAGTGCAAGCCGTCGGAGTTTTCGGTAGTGCTACCGAGTTTTCCCTTCAGCATCCAGCCTTGAACCTTCAGCCTTGATTCACCCGGCGGTGGAATTTGCTTGCATGGGCTAATGGTAATGATAAATAAAATTAAGTTTGGTGCCATTGGCGGCGCTGAATCCGGTCGCCCATTGGGCTGACCAAAACCCAGGAGGCCGACCCGCAACCGAATTCAGATCTGAAACCGGAACCCCGTCATGAAAATTCCCTTTATTATTCGCGTTCAACTCATCATGGCGCTGGCCGCCGGGCTGCCCGGCTTTTCTATTTCACCGGCCCGGGCCGCGTCGTTCTCAACCAACGGCCTGTTGAATACCGCGCGCTTCGATCATACGGCCACCTTGCTGCCCAACGGCAAGGTGCTCGTCGCCGGCGGGGCCCCGGATGGAGTCGCTTCGTTTTCCAGCGCTGAACTGTATGATCCCGCCGCGGGAACCTGGGCGGTGACCGGCAGCCTGAACGTCCCGCGGGAGATTCACACTGCCACGTTGCTGCCGAGCGGCAAGGTGCTGGTGGCGGGAGGATTCAACGGCAGCAGCTACGTTTCCATTGCGGAACTCTACGATCCCGCCGCCGGGACCTGGGCCATCACCGGTTCGTTGAACGCCGCGCGCTGGCGTCACGCGGCCATCTTGTTGACCAACGGGCAGGTCCTGGTTGCCGGCGGCGCCGCCCTGGGGAGCGTGCTCGCCAGCGCGGAGCTGTTCAACCCCACCAACGGCACCTGGACCCCGACCGGTTCATTAAATCTGGCGCGTCAGCATCATACCCTGACGCTGCTGCCCGGCGGCAAGGTGCTGGCGGCGGGAGGCTGCGATTTTGGCGGCCTCGTCAACTCGTTCACCAACGCGGAGGTTTACGATCCGGTCGCCAAAACCTGGACGACAATCAATGCGATGCACACCCCGCGGTTTGGTCATACCGCGACCTTGCTGCCCAATGGCAAGGTGCTGGTGGCGGGGGGCAATAACACCTTCACGAGCACCCTGCTGGCCGGCACGGAACTTTATAACCCGGCCGACGGCAGCTGGACGGTCTCCGGCTCCATGAGCACCGGGCGGTATAATCATACGGCCACCCTGCTGCCCAATGGCAAGGTACTGGTGACGGGCGGCGGCGGCACGGGCGGCAGTCTCGCCAGCGCGGAAATTTATGATCCGGCCAGCGGGACCTGGACGTCGGCCGGCGCATTGGCCACGGCGCGGCAGCTTCACACGGCCACCTTGCTGCCCGGCGGCGAGGTGATGTTCGCGGGCGGAGATAACAACGCCGGCGCGGTTGCCAGCACCGAGCAGTATGATCCGGCCAACGGAACGTGGGCGGCGACCGGCCCATTGGCCGTCGCACGCCAATATCATACCATGACATTGCTGTCCGATGGCACGGTGATGGTCGCCGGCGGCGCGGGCGGGTTCCTCAACGTTTTTTCGAGCGTGGAGCTGTATGCCCCGGCTGCCGGGACCTGGAAGACCACCAACTCGATGAACAGCCCGCGTTATTTTCATACCTCGACCCTGCTGCCCAACGGCAAGGTGCTCGTGGCGGGCGGTTATACCGTGTTCGGCGGCGCTCCCACCAACAGTGCCGAGCTGTATGATCCGGCGAACGGAACGTGGATGGCCACCGGTTCGATGGCCACCAATCGGATCGTTCACACCACCACGTTGCTGGCCAATGGGAAGGTGCTGGTCGCCGGCGGCTATAACGGCAGCATCCAGTTTTCCAATGTCGAGATTTATGATCCGGCCGGCGGCACGTGGACGGCCACCGGCCCGCTGAATCGCGCCCGCGGCGGCCATACCGCCACGCTGCTGCCCAACGGGAAGGTGCTGGTGGCGGGCGGCGCGGTCGGCAACTATCCCAACGTCACCAATCTTTCCAGCGCCGAGCTCTACGATCCGGTCGCCGGGACCTGGACCCTGACCGGCGCGCTGCACACGGCGCGGGGCGATGACACGGCGACCTTACTGCCCAATGGGAAGGTGCTGGTCGCCGGCGGCATCACCGGCACCACGAACATTCTTTCCAGCGCGGAGCTGTACGATCCGTCCAACGGCACGTGGACGGTGACGGGTTCACTGAATGTCGCGCGCCAGCTGCAGACCGCCACGGTGTTGTCCAGCGGGAAGGTGCTGGTGGCGGGCGGCCAGGGCGGCGGTCCGCTTTATCCCACTCTTTCCAGCACCGAGATGTACGATCCTGCCACCGGGTTGTGGACGGCGGGGAGCCCGCTGAATGCCGCGCGTTACGCCCATATGGCGACGTTGCTGGCCGGCGGCAAGGTGCTGGTGGCGACGGGAATCGGCAACACCGCCGAACTGTACGATGTTGGACTGGGTTTCAACCCGGCCTGGCAGCCGCAGGTTGACTCCGTGACTTCGCCGCTCGCTTTGAGCAATCAACTGACGCTCACCGGCTCCCAATTCCGGGGTATCGCCGAAGGCTCGGGTGGCAATAATCAGGATTCGCCGGCCGATTATCCGCTGGTGCAGTTGCGCAGTGTGGAAAGCGGCCAGACCCGGTTCCTCTCGAGCACGAACTGGTCCGCGAATTTGTTCGTCTCGCTTCCCGTCACCAACTTCCCCGCCGGCTGGGCGCTGGCGACGGTGTTCGTCAACGGCATTCCCAGCTCCTCGGCCATGCTCCTGATCAACCCGGCCGGGGGCCCCACGGCCATCATCCTGGCCAGCCCGGTCCGGCTGGTGAACGGAGCCATTCAATTTGGTTTCGCCAACGTGCCCGGCGGGAGTTTCACGGCGCTGACGGCTTCGAACGTGGAGTTGCCGGCAGCGAGCTGGACCGTCCTGGGCAGTGTTACGGAAATCTCTCCCGGCCAGTATCAGTTCACCGATTCGCAGGCGACGAACAATCCGCTGAGGTTCTACCGCATCCGCTCGCCCTGATCCCGGCCGGTTGTCCGTTTGCTGTTGTAGTGTCGAAGCTATGGCTTGCTGGGATTGGCGCACAGCGCCAACCCTACACCGGCTCCCCTTAATTGGATGTTAGACGTTCCCTCCATCGCGTTGTGCGCTATGAAGGGCAGGGGATGTTTCCCCTCGCCAATCCCGCCATCCGCCACCCGCCGCCCGTTGACACTGCACGCGCTTCTGCGAAGCTTTCACGACCGTGACCGCCTCTACTTCCATCCGCTCAATCGGCGTCTGCCTGGGCCTGCTCTGGCTGGGCTTCGCACTGACGGCCCGGCCCGCCGGCGCCGCCGATACGCTAGCCGCCAGACCCGCGACCATCCCCGTCATTCTCGACACGGACATTGGCGACGACATTGACGACACCTGGGCGCTGGCCCTGCTGCTGAAATCGCCGGAGCTGGACCTGAAACTGGTGGTGGGTGATTACGGCAAGGCGCCATACCGCGCGCGGTTGCTGGCGAAACTGCTCGAGCGCGCCGGTCGAACCAACGTGACCGTGGGCATGGGGCTCGACATCGCTCCGCGCGGCGACGGCCGCCAGGCCGCATGGGTCAAGGGCTACGACCTCAAATCCTATCCGGGCAAGGTCCACGTTGACGGTGTGCAGGCCATCATTGACACGATCATGAACTCGCCGCAGCCCGTGACGTTGATTTGCATCGGTCCGGTGCCGAATATTGCGGAGGCGCTGAAGCGCGAGCCGCGCATTGCGCAACATGCCCGGTTCGTGGGCATGCAAGGCAGCGTGCGCGTGGGTTACGATGGAGCGAAGCAACCCCAGGCGGAATGGAATGTGAAAGCCGATCCCAAGGCCTTGCAGCAGGTCTTTGCCGCGCCGTGGGACATTACCATTACACCGCTCGACACCTGCGGTCTTGTGACGTTGGCTGGCGACAAGTACCGGCGCGTCCGCGACGCGACCGACCGCAACATCGCCGACCTCATCGCCAACTACCGCATCTGGCTGATCAGCGAACCCACGTTGCCGGCGGACATGGCCGACCAGCACAGCAGCACGTTGTACGACACCGTGGCCGTCTATCTCGCCATCCGTCAGGACCTTTGCGTGATGGAGAAAGTCGGCCTCCGCGTCGCCGCCGACGGCTTCACGGTCATAGACCCGCGGGCAAAGCCGGTCAACGTGGCTTCGAAGTGGAAAGACCTCGGCGCGTACGAAGATTTCCTGGTGGAACGGCTGGCAGGCGGGCATTGATCACGATGCGGCCCAGGTTGGCCGAAGGCGCAGAGGGATTCAATATCCGAACACTGAACACTGAAAGTTCAAAACTGAGAACTCAGCCCATCCGTTTCCGGCGGGTGACCCGGGACCGGTGACCGGCGACAACCATGGCACCGCAACCAATGAGCAACAAGGTTGCCGCGGCGGGTTCGGGAACCAGCGTCACGTTGACGTTATCCATGCCAAATAAAACGACGCCAGAGTCGAACGGACCGGCAGCCACCAGCCGCAGGCTGTCAAACATCCCGGAAATACTCAAGGGCAGATAAACTATGCTGATGGGGTCGCCCAGAAAGTTAACCGTGTCGCTGGCCACGACATTGCCGCCGAATATTCCCTCAAGAGTCAAGGTGTTGGCGGATGTTGATCCGAAACCAAAAATGTCCATGGTGACCGAGGTCGCCATGCCGGAAAAATCAATGTTCGCCGAACCAAAACGGCCGAAGCCAAAACCGTTTCCCGGAGAATTGGTGCCAAACGTCAGATAATTGCGCGGAGTGAACCCCGTTAAAGGGAACGTCGTCGCCTCGATCGCAAACAGATTCGGTACGGGTTGACCCGGGACGCGTTGGTCCAGGCTGGAGAACGTAATGCCGCCGTCGGTGAATGCGGTTCCGGCTATGCCTTCGGTCATACCGTCAAAGTTTGCCGTCAGGACCACCGCTGCCCGGGCGGGGGCAAACCCGGAGCAAGACAGGAATGCGATCAAAACAGCGAGGCGCAAGACGACGCGTTGAGGTTTACCCGGCGGGCGAACTCTCATATTAATACCCTTTCTTCTACTTGATCCGTACTTTAGGCCCCATTCTGTCCGGCTCGAGAAGAAGTCATTCACCACCCATCCCGTCAACCGGTCGCCCAGGGAAGTGGTGAAACTGCCGACTGATTGATGCCTGAAAACTGAAAACTTGTATTTGGCCGCAGATTTCACACAAAGGCGCCAGGACTGCAAAAATCCATTTAACGGGACACTGAACACTTGAAACTGAAAACTCATCAGGCTTCCGGCTCCTGTTTCAGCTCAATGTTGGGCGTTGAGCGTTGAATGTTTTCCTGCCGCGTGGCGCAGCCTTATGCGGACTTCGTGATCTTGTATTTACACCGCTGTCTAATCCGTAACAAAATCACAAAATGAGCAATCGAAAGCCCCAATCTTCCACAACTGATAACCGGACATGAAAGGGTCCCTACTCCCGCTCGTTTCGCTTCTGATTCTATCCGTCGGGCTGCCGGCGGCGGAGGTCGCTGGCAACCCCGGACCCAAATCCATCCCGGAGTTGCAGGCGGCGATTGAAGCGATTTTGGAAGATACCCGGACGCCGGGCGCGGCCATCGCCATCGTCTCCTGCAACCAGGCGGAATGGGTGGCGGGCATCGGGAAAGCCGATGTGGCCGCCAACCAACCCGTCACCACCAACACCCTGTTCCGCCTCGGCTCGATCTCCAAATCGTTCGCCGCCATCGCCGCGCTCCAATTGCAGGAGGGGGGCAAGCTCAGGCTGTCGGACAAGGTGAAGCAATGGGTGCCGGAAGTGGCCTTCGTCAATCCGTGGGAGGCAACCCACCCCTTGCGTCTCGTCCATTTGCTCGAACAGACCTCCGGGTTTGACGAAATGCATCTCCGGGAATTTGCGCTGAGCGACCCGACACCGGTGTCGTTGAAGGATGCCCTGGCTGATGACGCCGCCTGCCGGGTCTGCCGCTGGCCGCCCGGCACCCGGATGTCTTACTGCAATGCCGCCCCGGCCGTGCTGGCCGCCGTCATTGAAAAAGCGTCCGGCGAACGTTTTGAAGATTACGTGCAGGAACACATCTTCAAACCGCTGCACATGGACAGTGCCAGTTATTTCTATACCCCGGCCGTGGAACAGCGACTGACCCGTCTCTATCATCCCGATGGCGTCACACCTTATCCTTACTGGCATTTTTCACTCCGGCCTAGTGCCGCCCTGAATGCCTCCGTCACGGACATGGCCAATTGCCTTCGGTTTTATTTGCAGCGCGGCAGCCTGGACGGCACACAAGTGCTTCGGGCTGCATCCATCGACCGCATGGAAACCGGTGAGACCATGCCGTCGGCAGTGTTGGGCAGGATGTGCAATTACGGCATCTGTAGTTATCCATGGTCTGAAGGCCCGTTTGTTTTTCACGGGCACGGTGGGGTGGTCATGGGCGGCAATGCGGAAATGGGATATTTGCCCGACCAGGGACGCGCTTACATCGTCATGATCAATTCGGGAAGATTCGACGCCAGGTTCCGGATCGGGCAACTCATCCAGCGGTATCTGACCAATGATCTCGTTGCCCCGGCCCTGCCGCCCGTCGTGCCGGTCCAGTCCGGTCTGCGCCAGCATTATCAGGGATATTATCAATTCATCAGCCCCACCGTGCAATGGGCTTATGGCTTTGAACGATTGATACGCGTGAAGAAACTCACCTTCGACGCCGGCGGACTTTCGACCAGCACCTACGGCTTCATGCGCGACCGATGCGTGCCCATGTCCGATCGGTTGTTCCGTCACGAGAATGAATCCATCGCCATGGTCGCCTTGTTGCCGGATGCCGATGGCGAGACGTTGATCCAATACGACATGGCCACTTTCGAAAAAATCTCCGCCCTGCGGGTTTGGTCGCAGACCATCGCGATCGTGCTGATTTCCGCGCTAATGTTGAGTTCGGTGGTGCTGGCGCCCGTCTGGATTTGCCGGAAACTGTTTTGCAAAAGCTATACGCGGCCGGTTTTGGTGCGGGCCTGGGCGGCGGCCACTGCGGCCTTGCTGGTGACATCAGACCTTCTCATTCTCTGGACGTTTCGGGGAATCGTCACCTCGAAATACTTTCCTGATGTAAATATTGGCACCGTCAATCCCCTGACCGCCAGCATCATGTTCACCAGCCTGACCTTCCCCCTGGTGGCGGCGGCGGGACTTTATGTGGCCTGGCGCGAGCGCAATACGCCGATGAAACGCCGGACATATTGGCATTCCGTCCTGGTCGGGCTGGCCGCGGTGGCCGTGGCCGTTTATTACGCCTACTGGGGTCTGATCGGCCTGCGGCTTTGGTGTTAAGGAATCTCCGAATAGTACTGGTCGCAACTCCCCAGCGGATGCAATATCGCCTCATGAAATTGGTCGGGCTCCGGTTCTCCTCACCTCCTGATACATCCAAGTTGTCAATGCGTCCTGGCTTTTTGTTTCGGCTGGGAGCGTTGGCCGGTTTGGTTCTGGTCGTCGCAACGTTTGAATCGCCGGGCCAGACGAACCTTCCGGCGGATCCACTGGCACAGACCAAACAGATTGACGCCCAGCTGCTCGAACTGGACCAAACACCGGTCGGCCAAAAAATCACCGGAATCGAGAAGAAGTTCAGTTCCGCCAGGGCTCAGGTCTACAGTGCCAGAGAGGAACAGATGGACGAATTTCGCAAGCTCGCGGATACCGAGGCGTACCGCGACTATGAGAAGAAACGGCAAGCGCTCTATGAAAAACGTGACACGCGATGGGCCATTGAGCGGAAGGCCATGGCTGACGCTGCGAAAAACCTGTACTCCGCCCGGCACGCAGAGCTCAAAAAACTGGCTGCGAGCGACACCCCGCAGGCGCGGCAACTCGGCCTCGACGTCCTGACCTATCCCCGCGTGGACGGTTCAACGTCGACGCAACCGTTGAGTGTCATCCTTGCCAGCCGGGTGCTCGGCATTCCTTATGAATGGATTTATCCCGAACCAACGGGTTCCCCGTGGCCGGCCCGACCCAACCTGCCGACGGATCTCTATCTGTTCGACGAATACGAGTATTACCCGGCGGAGGCCGACATGGAATTTGCATTTGCCGCATCACGAGTCGTGGCGAAGCCGGCCAGGGCGGAACAGGAACGCCTGGCCATCATGATTAACAGCCTGCTGGCCATCAGCACGTCCACCCACAACGCGTACACCAACCTGATTGAGGGAAAGTGCGACCTGAACCTCACGGCCAGAGCTCCTACGGAAGACGAACTTGAACTGGCGCGGAAGAAGGGCGTCAAAATTGAATTGCGGCCGGTGGCCCGGGACGCGTTGGTGTTTATTGTAAATCGGAAGAACCCGGTAAAAACGATCAGCCGCCAACAGGTTCTGCAGATCTACCAGGAGAAAATAAAGCAGTGGGCGGATTTAGGCGTTGGAACGAATGAGATCGCGGCGTTCTGGCGGGAACGGAATTCGGGGAGCCGGGAACTGTTCGATAAACTGGTGGCTGCCGGACAGCCGGTGCCGGAACCGAAATACCCGTCGGACCTGTTTGGCAACGGTATGGGAGGCCCTTTCAACCAGGTCACCCGGTTCGAGCCCGGCCTGGCTTATTCGGTTTATTATTATGAGCATTACATGGCGCTGAGCCCGTACTCGCGGACGGTGGCCATTGACGGTATCGAACCGGACGCCGACAGCATCGCGTCCGGCAAGTACCCATATGCGGCCGACGTCTACGCCGCCTACCGGGCCGGCGAACCGGCCGACAGCCCGACGATGAAACTGCTGGGCTGGTTGGCATCGCCTGAAGGGCAAGCCGTAATCCGGGAAAGTGGCTACGTGCCGGTGAAGTAGCCGCTCGTTTGAGTGGGTCGAACATTTCCGCAACCGCCATCCGCAGTTGAAACGCGCTTCAACGTTTTAACGCCGCTTCCGAGACCTTCTTCGCCTCCCACCCCGGAAACCACATCATTGTGGTTCCAGTCGGATGATGCGTGAGCGCGGTCACTCGCCCTTGATCGCTTTTGATGAACCCGAATTCGGCGCCGGTAAACCGGTCAAAGAAATTGGTTTCCGACACGGGAAACAGCGGGAATGCACCGGGCAGGAAGTTCTTACCCGCGCCCCGGGCCCGGACGAACAACTGCCCGCCCTCGCACCAAACGGTCAGCTTCATTCCCGTGGGAAACGTCGCGTTCGATGCAACTTCAAAACGACCGACACACGCGTCCAGTTGATTGGTATCGAGCCTGACGACGACCGGCGGTTTCAACAGTTCGGGCGCCCTGGGCGGTGTAGCGGAGATTCGGTCGTATGTATAGGTTTGGCCATGGTATTGCAGGGCAAGGCGCAGTACCTGGCCGCGGTCGTCCCGGGAAAAGATTATTGGCACGCCGCTCACCCTTTCAAAGAAGCGGGTTTCGGACTCGGGCAACAATTCCGTCGCGACCTGCGGAAACAGGATATCCACCGGGTACACCTTTCGACTCCAGGTCTGTGCCCGCGCCCAATCTTCTATCGGGCACAGGTCCCGGCCGGTGCTTTCGGCGAAGAGACGGCCGCCTTCGCTGCGAATGCCAATGCCCGGCTGCCAACCGGCGCAAAAGATGTGGGCGGCCGCCACTGGCAGGAGCGGGACCAAAACCGCGCCGGCCAACATCACCCAGCCTAGAACGCGCCATCGTTTGCGCGCGCGCCAGAACAGTACCGCCAGGATAACCAGGCAAAGAGCCGCCGGAGCCACAGTGGCGGGCCTCGGCCGTTCAAGCGCATAATGCCGGAGCACAAACCAACCCAGCGCAAAATCGGGTGAGCGCCGGTATTGCCCGGCATACGCAGGGTAAAGTTCATTGCTGATCCGCACCGGATTGGGGCGCTGATCCGATTTCCATTCGCTATCGAGCAGGAGGTCGCCCAGACTGGACCTGGGCTCATAGGAACTGGCCAGGATGACCACGCCGCGGCGGCGCGCTTTGTCGAAACCAATATAGCTGCCATTGAGACCCCATCCGCCACCGGTGTGCAGCCTTCCGTCGCGCGGCGGGGAATAAGACAAGTTGGTGAAAGTTTTGTCCCAGAGCGGCCTCAGACGGGACGAGGTAATGCCCGCGGCAGAAAGGAATTTGATCAGGTCATTGGCGCTCGAGTACAGCCCGGCCAGGGACGGATAGTCGTCCAGGTGCCATCGGGGCATGGCGATGCCGCGTTGGCTGTGGTCGAAGGCGACGCGGGGTTCCTGCCCGGGCGACAGCACCAGCCGGGTATCGTTCATGCCCAATGGCCCAAGCAGTCGCGCCGTCAGGACCGATTCAAAATTTGTCCCCGCTTTCGCGGCGATGACCTGATTGATCACCTCCCGATCCACGGAGGGGTGCATGTGGGTGGTTCCGGGCGCGGCGGTTAATTGGCAGTTGGTCAGGAGGGCAAAGAACTTTTCGTGGGTGAAACCCTCGAAGGGAGCCTCGGCGCGCTGTGGATCGAGAGCGCCTTCGATGTCAGGATGAAGCCCGGAGGTTTCCTTCGCGAGCTGGCGCAAGGTAATTTGTTTGCCGTGGAAGGTCGGCATTTTGACCGATGCCGGCAGATATTTTTGCACCGGATCATCCGGCTGCAACTCCCCGCGGTCCACCGCGTCCTGCAACAGCAAACAGAAAAAGGTGTACGTGGCCGACTGGATTGCGAACAGCGTATCGCCATCGGCCTGCCGCTGGGTGCCGTTATCCAGATCGCCGCAACTGATGACGCTGGATCCGTGCTCGTCCACAATGCCAACCACCAGGCAGCCCTGCGGCACCTGCGCATGGACGTAATATTGCAGGTAAGCGGCAACGGCGTTGGTGAACTCCTCCGCGGAAGCGGCAAGGGATACGCAACCCAGGAACCAGGCGGAACCGATGATGAGGATGATTCTTCGGAAATTCGGCGCCATACCGGTTTGACAGCGTCAAAAGCAATTAGTCACGACACGGATGGCGCCGGGGTTACGGCGTGCTCGTATGGTCGCGCATCCATTGAATATCGACACTGCCCGGGTCCCGGATCTCGGTTCGGCCATAATTGATGCCCGGGGAGGTTTTGGGCGACAGCCATTTGTGGATTTCGCTATGGCCATCGGCGAAAGCAAAAACGCAGGCGCCATTGTGGTAGCAACCCGGCATGTCATCCCACAGGTCCGGGTTGTTCATCCGGGTGTTCAGCCAGGCATCGTTGATGGTATCGGGGTTTTCGTCCGCAAAGACCCAGAGCTCCGACGGGGTCGGGGCAATCAACTGGCCCTCTTTGTCATACGCGGCGAATCCCGAAACCCAAAACAGGCCGGGGAGCGCGCCGCCTTTCAGGAAACAGTTCATGGAGATACTGCGGACCCGCTCAGGAAACCCGCTGGCGACCTGGGTCGGTGACAGAAACCGGTCGGCCGGGCATTTGTAGATTTTGTACTCATGCGTGTAGGGAAAGAGCAGTCCATTGGCGATGAGCTGCCGGTTGGTGTTGTCCGGAGAAGTCGACCAATCCATCACCCCATAAACCCAATTGGGGTTCTCAATGGGCAGGCCGGTTTCCGGCCCGCCATAAGTCGGCCAGCCATTAAAGACCCAGTTATTGACCAGGCGCCCGTCATGGTCATCGGCGTAGAGGCGCCACGCCAAGTCCAGTTGTTTGGAATTGCTGAGACAGGAAATGGCCAGGGCTCTGGTCTTGGCCTGGTTAAACACCGGCAACAACAGCGCCGCCAGAATGGCGATGATGGCAATCACCACCAACAATTCAATCAAAGTGAACGCGGCTTTGCCGACTTCCGGATGACGACATTTCATGGCAGCCAACTCAATAACGCCCCGCGCGCCATATTTGTCGAGTGTTAATTATATGCGGCAACTGGACGCTTGAAGACAGCTGCTCGCCCATGGCAATATTCCCGCATGCCTCACCCCGCAGAATCGCCAACCCAGGAAAACCGCCATGCCAACGTACGTCTGGAAGGGAAAAGATCGTTACAAACTGCCGATCGTCCGGGAAATCAATGCCAATACCGTCGAAGAGTCGAAGGCCATTCTCCAGGCAGACGGCTGCACTGACCTGGCGTTGATGTCCGATGACATCATGGCCGCCGCCACGGAGGGCATGGCGGATGATGTCAAATTCTTCGGCGAGAAGCTGCACGTCAGTGAGACGGACAAGGTGAAATTTCAAGGGCAGAAATCGCCCACCTTTCTGACCGCCATTTGGGAAGGCGCGCAGCTGACCGGCGTCCGATTGCCGTTGATTGTCGCCGCGGTCGCCGCCTGGCAGATTTATCGTGGCAACATGCTGGGACTGGGTTTGGTTGGATTGGGCCTGCTGGCCTGGTTCGCTTTTCTGGTCACGATGTATTTGCCCGGGATATATTACGGGCGATTACACAAGGCGGCGGATTGGCATCGTTGGGATGAAGTCCGGGACCTCGTGGAAAAACTCAAACAGGTCGGGAAATTTCATATCATCAAGGTGCCGGCGCCCGAGTTGGGTCGATATCGCGCCAAAGTGCTGACGGCCCGCGGGCAGCTGGACGAGGCCCTCGCGGAGTACGCACAATACGAGGATAAGCCGGGTTGTCCACGGTGGCTTTACCTCGCGTTCGTCGCCGGCATTTACGATCTGGCCAAGCAACACGACAAAGCGATTGAATGGAACTGGAAATCCATTCACGAGAAGAACAATCCCGTGATGCATCTGGATCTGGCCAGCCGTTATGCCCGCTACAAGGGCGACGCGGTCAAGGCCCGCGCCGCGCTGGTGAAAGCCGAAAAAGGCACCATACCGGATGCGCTCAAGGCGGGGCATTTGCGAATCCGGGGCATCGTTGCTTATGTCGAAGGTAACCATGCTGAGGCGAAGCAGGATCTGGAAGCGTCGCTGACAATCCTGGCGGGAAACCCAAACCAGCCGTTTCGCGATGGCAGCATCAATATCGCCCGGGCATACCTCTGCCTGGTACTGGACCGGCTGGGCGACCGCGAGGGTGCGAAGCAAAACTTCATGGCGGCGCGCGACTATCTGGTTGCCACCGGCGAAGCCGAATTGTTGGAGCAGTGCCGGACCGTCACGGGGATGTGATTCGGCATTTAATCCGTGGCACGAGAATAGCGCGCCCGGCGTTGTCGACCTTCGGCTGCCGTTTCATTTTGTAGCCTGCCGCGTGGCACAGCTTTACGCGAACCTTTAGCCCTGCCCCTCGATGTTCGATGTTCTGGGAATGATATAATCCCCTTCATTCTCCCGCCCAGCCTCGTCCTCAAAATCCTGTTTATAACTTCCGCTTGTCACCCGGCGATATCCGGATGCACCATCGCGTCATGGGCAATCAGAAGAGGATGCCCCTAAAGGAGTTGCGGGAACGGATTCATACTTTCCGCGGTAAACAGAAATTCGAGGACGACATCATCAGGCTCGAGAGGAGGATCAAAACCTATGTCATCTAACAATGAATCAGACAAGCCGGTTGCAACCCAGCCAGCATCCCCGGAACCCCCCGCCGCGAGACCGGCAAGGCAGCTGATGCCGGTCAACAGGAAAATTCTCATCATCACCGCCGCTGTCATTGTGGTGCTGCTGATCGCGCGAAGCGTCTTTTATGCACTGCGGACCGTTTCCACGGATGACGCTTATGTGAACAGTTACGTCACCTTCGTGTCCTCGCGCGTGAACGGACAAGTCGCTCGTGTCCTGGTGGACGACAATAATCGCGTGAAAAAGGGCGATGTACTGCTGGAACTGGATTCCGAACCGTACCGCGTGCAGATGGCCATCAAGGAGGCCGCATTCGAGGCTGCCAAGGCGGACCAAGTGGCCGCCAAGGCAAGTGTCCGCGGCCAGGTCGGGCAAGCGCGCAGTTTGCGTTTCAAGCTCCAGCATGCCATCGAGGAGGTGGATAATCAGGTCGCGGTCCTGCGCGTCCGCGTCGCCACCCTGGACCAGGCAAATGCGGCCCTCCAACTCGCCCGGTCTGACTATGAACGAGCTAAAAAATTGACGGAAATAAAGGTCACCAGCCAGCAGGAGTTCGACGAGAAGCAGGAGGCTTATGACGTGGCGCGCGCGCAGGTACAGCAGGCGGCGGAGAGTGTCCGCCAGCAGCGGGTGTCGCTCGGACTGCCGAAGGATCCCGACCCTGGCAAGTCTTTGGATGACACCCCGGCGGACCTGGACCAGACGTTTTCGACGGTGCGGCAGGCCCTGGCTGAACTCACGCAAGGTGCGGCTGCGCTCGGCGTGCAAGCCTCTTCCTACAACCTGAAACCGCAGGAGGTGGTGGATGAATTCTACCGCCGTTATCCGGGTGGCGATATCGACAAGATTTATGCCGAGATCATCACGAACGCGCCGACGCTGAAACAGGCGGAGGCCAAGGTGATGCAGACCGAACGGGATCTCGACAGCGCCCGGCTCAACCTGCGCTACTGCACGGTCGTCTCGGAGATTGACGGTGTGGTGACCCGTCGGAATGTGAACCCCGGCAATCATGTGCAGGAGGGCCAGAGCCTGATGGCCATCCGCTCGCTCACAAACATCTGGGTGGACGCCAATTTCAAGGAAACGCAATTACGCCATCTGCGCATCGGCCAGGAGGTGGAATTGAAGACGGACATGTATGGTTCGAAGCACCTCTTCAAGGGACGCATCTCCGGTTTCACCATGGGAACCGGCTCGACGCTCGCGTTGCTGCCCGCCCAAAATGCCTCCGGCAATTTCGTAAAAGTCGTCCAACGACTGCCCGTGCGCATTGACCTGGTGGATTACGATCCCGCCCAATGGCCTTTGTTCGTCGGCATTTCCGTCGAGCCGGAGGTGGACCTCCACAGCACCCCGGCTGGCCCGAACGCTGGAAAATTCCTTCAGGACAACGTCCCCTCAACCGCCTCGCCCACCCCGTGAGCGCCGCCGCGGCCATCGCACCCACCGCACGACGGAGCGCCATCAATCCCTGGATTGTCGCGATTGCCGTGGTGGTGCCGACGTTCATGGAGGTTTTGGACACCACCATCGCGAACGTGGCGTTGCGTTACATCGCCGGCGGGCTTTCTGCGCCCGTTACGGACAGCGAATGGGTCATCACCAGTTATCTGGCAGCGAATGCCATCATCCTGCCCATCTCGGGATGGCTCTCGGTCCGCGTTGGCCGCAGGAATTATTTCCTGCTCTCCATCGCCATCTTCACCCTGGCCTCGGCCTTGTGCGGAGTGGCCGCCAGCCTCGGGATGCTCATCGCCGCCCGCGTGTTGCAGGGCCTCGCCGGGGGCGGCTTGCAGCCATCCAGTCAGGGAGTGCTGCTGGATGCCTTCCCAAAGGAAAAGCAGGGCGCCGCCCAAACGCTGTTCGGCATCGCCGCGCTTCTGGCTCCCGTCGTGGGGCCGACGCTCGGAGGGTTTATAACCGACAACTACGGCTGGCGCTGGATATTCTTCCTGAACATCCCGGTCGGTCTCTTTGCGCTGTGGTTTTGCAACCGCGTGGTGCAGGACCCCGAATACCTCCTGACCCAGCAGGCCGACATGCGCCGGACCGCCGCGCCGTTCGACACCCTGGGCCTTGCCCTGCTCAGCATGACGATGGTGAGCTGGGAAGTCCTTTTGAGCAAAGGCCAGGAATGGGATTGGCTCGGGGACCCCTTTTATCGTGTCCAAACGTGCCTCGGCCTTTTCATTCTGGGTCTGGGCGGATTGATCTGGCGCGAGATGAAAATCAAAAATCCGCTCATCAATTTTCGCACGCTGGCCGATGGGAATTTTCGCTGGTGCTGCGTCATTATTTTCTGCTGCTTCGGCGTGCTCTATGCCAACACCACTGCGCTCCCGAGCCTGTTGCAGTCGCTCTACGGATATGATGCCACGCACTCCGGCGTGGTGCTTTCCCCGGCGGGACTCGGAGCCATTGTCACCCTGATGATTGTCGCCCGGCTGCTCGGCATCGGAACCGATGCCCGCTATTTAATGGCGACCGGCCTGGTCGTCATGGGACTGGGAAGCTGCATGATGTCCCGGTTCACCCTGGACATCAGCCCGTGGCCCATTGTCATCGCCCGCACGATCTTCATCGCCGGACTCTCCATGGTCTTCGTCCCGTTGAACGTCATCGCGTTCCTGCGGATTCCGCCCCGGCTTCGCGGCGCGGCGGTGGGACTGCTGGCCCTGCTGCGCAACGAAGGCGGCAGCGTGGGAACCTCGGTTGCCCAAACCCTGCATGAACGCCGCGAGCAATTCCACAGCCTGCGTCTGGGGGAAAACCTCGATCCGTTTAACCCCGCGCTGAACGATTTTATCGCGCAGTCGCAATCCGGCTTCAATGCCGTCTCCGGCGATCCGGTTGCCGCCAATGAATCTGCGTTGGCGGCGTTGGAAAACCTGCGGCAGCAGCAAGCCTCCGCGCTCGCCTACTTCGACACATTTTTTGTCTTCGCCGTGCTTGCGTTTGCGCTTGTGATACTGGTGATGCTCATGAAATCCGCGGTCGCGCCCAAAGGGGCGCATCTCGCCGCAGAATGACCATGCCCTTCAATTTTTCACTTCAACCTTTAGCCTTTAGAGCCGCTCTGGCGTGTCGGAGATACGTTCGCCAGTGAGTATGGTCCCGTTCCAATTGACGATGACACGTGTCGCTTTTCCATTCCTGAGGCGGACAAAAGTCAGTTGTATATTGTCATCGGTCTGGCCGGGGTTGATGGCGAAGCTATCAGTTTTCACCGGAACGAAGTCGCCGGCGTTCTGCCCTGACGGGAATGCTGCCAGGCCGTGAACCGATGCGACGAGGTAGTCCCCCGTCTTATCCGTCACGTGTGAAACGCTGAGCGTTGGGCCAAGATGAAGCAGTCCAAAGAGAAATGATTTCCGATATTGTCCCACATACCGGTCGTAAGTTTGGGAATCAGGCTGAGCTGAAACCAGCGCTGGAGAAATATTCGTAACCGTGTTGATTTCCAGGGAACTGATCTGGAACGAGCTGCCCCCCCAATCTGCCTGCGAAGTGAAGCGCGTCGGCATCAGGAAACCGTCAAACGCCCGATAATCGCTGAAAGTCGATTTCATCCAACCCGATCTGCCTTGTGCCGATATGTGCGAGAAAGCTCCGGCTAAAAGAAAGTTGGTTGCGTCGTAGTACTCAAAATATTCGTGATGACTTGGGGAAACCACCTTTAGCTCGTAACATAATTTCCCGCCAAAGCGGACTTCGCCCAGGCACTCTGCCGTCACGTCACCGCCAGGCTTATTGTACCAGCCCGGCTCATCGTACCAGCCAAAGAACCCAGCCCCATCCTTCCGCACATCATACGCCTCGCCTCGAAGAATATGGCAGGAACCGTCGGGATCAATGTTCCAGCCGGTGCGGCCATCGAATCCCTCGACGTATTGGCCCAGGTTGGTTCCTGTCGGTACAATGAAGTCCGCGACCAGCCGGGACTGATTGGGCCGCAGCGCGAAATACTCCGTGGGCAAGGCGGGCAAGGATGGCATGCCAATGTCCAGTGTGCCCTTCGCGTGAAACGAGCGAATCGCCGCGGCGGCTTTCTCCCCGCCGCGGACGGCCAGGGCGCGTTCCAGGACTTCCGCGGCCGGGATGGTGGCTGGGGCGATCACCGGTGGCGGAGACACAGGTTCCGGTCCGGGCCGGCCGAACCATTGGTCCAAATCGGGCTCGTGCCGGCCCTTTTGCAATTCATCCGCCAGGTGAATCGTTTTGGGTTGTTCAAAGCCCCGCCGCAGATAGACCGTCACGTCACCGTGGGTGAGGTCGCAAACCAGCGAATACCGGGTCGAGGCTGCCGAAGTTGTTTCGAGAACCTGCCGGCACGTTTGCAGAGCGGGCCCCGTTGCCTGGTCGAAAATCATCGTGTCGGCGATATAGCGGGGGCACGGATAGCTCCCCGCTTTAGGGTCGCTTAGCAGGAAATTGGTCATCAACTGGTAGCGGCCCCGTTTGCGGGTCATCGTGACCTTGCCCTGATACCATTCAAACACCACCGAGTCGCCGGAGCGATCCGCCACCAGCATATGTTGCGGGCTGGCGAACGTGTAGTAGCCCTGGGAACTCTTGTCGGCCCACCCGTAGATGGGTTGTTTTTTGCACCAACTGATGGCCTCATCCACCGTCGCGCAGTTCGCCAGCAGGCCGGTGGCAAACGTTTGAAGTTCCGCCGGCTGCCGGGACGATCGGGTTATGAGATAAGACGGGGTAGGCACATCAGCCACCGCAAAAAACAGCCCTTGATCGTTCATGCCATCCGCCCAGGGATAGTCAAAGCGGGCGCAGGAAAACCAGCCGTGTGTCGTGGCAGTGGCCGGCACCAGCAGCATTCCCAAATGGGGATTGTCTGGAATATCAAAGCTGCGACCGGCCAGGACGGTGTCGCCCTGGGTGTAGCAGAACACCGTGCAGGCGCGGGCCGGGGCGCCGGAAAGGAGCGCGCCGCACGCCAGGATTGAGAGAGACGTCGCCACCAGCGTCCCGGCGGTTTTCGTTTTCATTTCAGAAAATATCGTCTGCGTTCTGATTCTCTTTGAAACTGTTTCATCTGTCTCGTCTTTTTTGATTTTGCTTCCGGTGATTACTACGGAAACGGCCGCGAAAGGTTACAGAGATTCAGCCGTAAAAATGCGCAAAAGAAAAGCCGCAAGAGTTTAACCACGGATGGACACGGATGGATTTGCCGCAAAAAAGCGCAAAGGTCAAAAAATCATGGTGGGGCGAGCGTCCGCGCGAGCCGGTCTTCAGTTCGATGTTGAGAGTTGAGCGTTCAATGTTGAATGTTGGATGTTCCTACCTAATTTCCTCTGGTCTCCGGTCGACTCCGGATGCACTATCCCGCCATGGCCGGTCGGAAGAAAACGTCTCCTGTAAAAATGCGCCGTTCCTCGTCCAAATCGCCTCGCTGCATTGTCATTGCCGGACCGAATGGCGCCAGGAAGACAACGTTTGCCCGCGAATTTCTGCCGAAGGACGCGGGAGTGATTCACTTTGTAAATGCCGATTTGATTGCCGGAGGCCTTTCTCCGCTGCGACCCGAGCTGGCCACGTTGGCTGGCGGCCGATTGTTTCTGACCGAATTGGACCGCCTCACCCGGGCCCGCATGGACTTTGCTTTTGAAAGCACCTTGAGCGGGCTCGTTTATCTCAATCGCCTCAAACGCTGGAAATCTTCCGGTTACCACATCAAAATCAGTTACCTGCGTCTGTCGTTGCCCCAACTCGGAATCCGCCGTATTGCCGCCCGCGTCAAGCAGGGCGGGCACCATGTACCCCGCGCTGATGTGTTGCGCCGGTTCAATCGTGGCTGGCTGAATTTTCAGAGGTACTATTGCCCACTTGCGGACGCGTGGGCGGTATATGATAATTCAGGGAAGCAACCGGTGCTACTCGAACAAGGTCCATGAAAACAAAAACGAAACGTCCCTCACCTTTTGCCGCGGCAGTCGGCCGTGCGCTGGTGCGCTCGGCTCGGGTAGCCCGACAGACTGCCCGCGCCCACGGCACCCCGATTTACCTGTGGCGTAACGGAAAAGTCGTCGCCGAAAAACCGTGAGGGGCCTTTTCCCTCACGCCTTCAACCCTTCGCTCTCGACCCTCGTCCCTGGTCTCTCGACTACCTCCTGAATCCTGCCACTTGCTACTTGTCACCCGGCTTGACCTTGGCACTATTTCGTCATGGCCAGTCGGAAGAAAAAAGCTTCTCCGGAGGAAATCCACCGATGGATTCATGTTTGGCGCTGGTTCCTTAGACGCGTGTTCACGAGTCATGGCTTCATGACGTTGTGGATTCTACTGGTGGCAGGGCTGGTCGCCGGCTGCAAACCAAAAGCGCCCGCTCAGGCCGCCCCAAAAAACTACTTCCAAACGCCGTTTCAGTCGGAATCGCAATTCATCGTCGAAGCCATCGTCTCCGACCTGGCGGAGCAGATGTATTACGCGGTGAACCACCGGTTGCCGGAAAAGAAAAGCTTCTCCGTCACGGCCACGGACAAACCCGGTCACTTGAACGACGCTCCGGTATATGAATTGCAGATCAACCTGGACCCCAAAAACGCCGGTCTGAAGCTGGACCTGCCGGTGAACGGGCCGATCTGGTCCCCGGAAGTTTATCGCGACGTCGCGACGGCGCTGGGCGGGGCCGTCGGGTTGCACGCCGCCGCCGCCAACGAAACCGGCAACACGGCCCTCCTGTCCAAGTTGCTCGACAGCAAGCCGGAAACCATCGAGCAGGAGAACCAGGCTTTGTCCGAAGAACTGGCAGAGGAATTCACCAATCCGGAACTGCACGAACAGGCGGCGCTGCTGCTGGGCGCATTCCTGCTTCGCGACCATTCGGGGCATTTTTTCGAAATCCGCTCGCCGCTTTGCCGCCTGACCGCGCATCTGGCCATGGCCCGGTTCCTGCGCGGCGCCGACGCGCCCGGCGTCAACGGGCGCCTGGCGCAAGCCATGATGTTGACATTGGCGGGCGACGAGGCGCTGGCGCTGGAACAGTTGAAGCCTCTGGATACGAACTCCACCGTTGTGGCGGGCATGGTCCGCGCGTTACAGATACAGAACACGGGGGATTTCCGTTTGTTGGCCAACCCGGCCGGGCACAGCCAGGTCGAGAACGTGGCCGGGTTTTGCGCTCTGGCCGGTTACGTCAGTACCCCGGTCGCGTGGCAGAAACTCGACGACGACCAAAAACAAGCGATCGATTTCGTTCGCGCTGCCAATGATCTCGGTTATTCGGTTGAGATAGGCCATGAACTGTTGGCGGCGGCCATTCCGCTGGAACGGAGGGAAATCCAGAGCGTTTATGACCTTTCCCACCGTGAAAAATTGTCCCGCGCAGGATTGATCCCGGCTTTGAACGAATTGCCGGAACGCTGTTTTACTGCGAACGCCGACGGTGCCGTTCATGTGCGCATCATCGGCTGGGGGCAATGGGCCGCGTTCCTCCAACGCCATCTCTGCCATGCCGTACAACAGAATTTTTATTTCATGAACTCGATGTGGGGTGTTCCCGATGACGCGAAGGAATTCGCGGCCAAATGTGACCGGGAATTTGCCGGATTGCGCCTGTATCCCTTCGTTCAACGGTTTAATTGCACTGATGTCGAGAGCTATCACAAATCTGTGGACGACGGCTTCAAGGTAACCGTCGCCATGCCGCAACTGGTTCCGGCGGAATGCTGGAATTATCTGTGTTACCGGGTTAACTTCGCCCCGCCGTACAACCCCAATCCCAATCCTCACATCAACGAGTGGCACAACCACAATCCGCCGCCCGGAACCGTGTACAACCTGCATCCGCGCCTGAATCAACCCAGCCTGGTTGGACGCCCCGATGCCTTCTCAATGTTCGAGCAGCTCCACAACCTGGCGCCTTACGATTGCCGCGTGGCGAATCTCATCGCCAAACAAAAATACCAGGATCGTCCGACGTATGACCAGGCGATGGCTCTCTACGGCCCGGTATTGCCTTACTCGGTTTATGCGTTACGGACCGTCGCCAACACGGTCTATGATCAGCCCGACCGGTATGAAAAGCTGATGCTCCCGGCAGCGGAGCTGAACCCGGCCTGCTATTACGACATCGGCGACAATGCCATCAGGCAAACCAACGACGACAAGGCCGCCGTTTACATTGACAAAGCCTGTGACGCCGATCCTGACAGTGTCCGCGCCGCCAACCATGCCGTCTGGCGGGTGCGGTACTATTTGAAGAAAGGCCAGCTGGACAAGGCGCGAGCCATTGCGGACTCTGCCGGCGAGGTTTATTCCTTTACCGGCTTGGAATCCAAGGCGATTTTCTTTGAAACGACCAGCAACTACACTGACGCCTTCACCTGGTATGCCAAGATTGATGAGCGCTACGAAGATCCGGGCCCCTTGCTTCGCTTCTGCTTGAATTACCGGGTACGGACCGGCAACTTGCGTTTTGAACCCGAGGTGCAACAGCGCATTCACAAGCTGTTTCCGAAAGGGATTGAAAACGTCACCCTGAAAGATTTTCAAGGCCAGCCGGCGGACGGCGTGTGGATCGGGCAGGAGAACGATCTGTTGAATTCCGCGGGCATGCAGAAAGGCGACATCATTGTGGCCGTTTACGGGGTGCGCGTGCACAATTTCAAGCAATACACCTACGGCCGGGAATTGAAGGATACCCCGGAAATGGACCTGATTGTCTGGCAAGGCGGGGCCTACCATGAATTCAAGGCCAGCCCGCCGAATCATCTTTTTGGTCTGGATTTCAGGGATTATCTGCCGCAGTGAGCTGATGGTGGGGTGAGGCTTCCGACGAGCTGTCGTGAAGTTCGTAGCCGATGGTTAGAGGTTCGGCATTGGATGTTGAAAGTCGAGTGTTGAGCGTTCGATGTTTCAACTTCCACTTCAGCATTTAGCCTTTAGCGTTCAGCCTTTTTCCTCACGTCTTGCAACCAACTGAAACCCGCTATGCGCGCGGTGCGTCTGGATAACATCATGTCCCTCAAAAACGCACGAGCCTTCCAAGCTTCCTCAACCCTCTGGTTGGCCGCTCTCCTGCTGATTGGATTCCCCATATTCGCCGACGAGCCGCCGACGAGCTGGATCGATCCCGACACCGGCCATCGCGTCATCCGCCTCACGCGCGAGCCCGGCTCCGACAGCTTCTATTTCAACGTCAATGGTTATACGTCCGACGGGAAGAAGATGGCCTACACCACCACCAACGGCATCTCCGTGTTGAATCTCGAAACCCTTCAAGCCACGCAATGGGTCACCGGTCGGACCCGGGCCATCATCGTCGCACCCAAATCGTCCGATCTCTACTACACCCGCGAGGCCGACGATCCTCTCTTTCGTTCGCTCTGGTGCGTGAACCTGGATACCGGCGCGAACCGCCGGATTGCCGATCTCCCGCGGCGGGCGAGCGTCAACACCATTAACGCCGACGAGACACTCGGCGCCGGCACGTTCATCGAGGGCGATGCCAACGCCGGTGGCGCCTACGACGGTACCAAACCGCTGGGCAAAATGTCCGAAACCAATCTCGGCGAACCGGAGAACAAGGGGGAAATGATGGAGCGCCGGCTGGCGGCCAAATTGCCGATGACGATGTTCACCATCGACCTGCGCACCGGCAAAATCCGGCCCCTGATCCAGCACAGCACGGACTGGTTGAATCACCTCCAATTCTCGCCCGCCGATCCGGCCCGGTTGATGTATTGTCACGAAGGCCTGTGGCAAAAGGTGGATCGCATCTGGACCATTCGCACCGACGGCACGCAGAATCAATTGATTCATAAACGCACCCTGGAGACGGAGATTGCCGGCCACGAATGGTGGGGTGCCGACGGCCAGACCGTGTTCTATCAACTCCATTTTCCACGCGCATGGGGCGGCTCGTGCATCGCCAGCTACAACGTCAAAACCGGCGAACGGGTTTGGCTGCATTACACTCCCGACCAATCGTCCATCCACGACAATTCATCGCCCGACGGCAAACTCTATTGCGGCGATGGCGACCGCCGTTCGCCATGGATTTTTCTTTTTCGTCCGGTAATGGCTCCGGACAACAGTACAGTTGGCGAGCATCTCATCCGGCCCGGCCATCTGGAATCGGAGAAGCTCGTGAATATGACCCGGCACAACTATCGATTGGAACCGAATCCGAGCTTTACGCCGGACCTGAAATGGATCGTCTTTCGCTCGAACATGTTCGGTCCCGACTACGCCTTTGCCGTGGAAGTGGCCAGGGCGGAAAGGGTGACGGGTGACAAGTGACGTGTGACAGGAAAAACGGAGCGCCGGCCCTTGCCGGGCCGTAGCTTCTGAGCGCAGGCTGGTCCGGCCCGGCAGTTTTCGTTTCATTGCACCGCCCTGAATTTTGGGCTACGGAGCACCGCAGCCCTCGTTTACAAATGAAAAGTGTCAGGCGTTATTTTTTAATTCATTGTCTTTCAAATGGTTTTATTTTCGCCTGTATATTCGGTCTAAAATCACCTTTGCCGCTTCCGTTCACCCATGATTTTCCCGTGCCTTGATAAGAATAGCCGG